>CAJVWL010000033.1 GCA_913009745.1 uncultured bacterium
CATGCCGCAAGATAGAAAATAAAGAAGATTTTTAATAGTTCCGATGTTTGAATAGTAATTGGACCAATATTAAGCCATCTCTGGGCTCCTCCCGACGAAAATCCAAGAGGTGAAAATGTCACAATAATCCCGGCTATGCCGATTATAAAAAGAACCAAAGAGTATTTTTTATACTTTTTATAGTCTATGTAGTATCCAAGGATAAACCCAACGATTCCAATAAGTAAACCGTGTAATATCTGCCGTTTTAGATAGAAATATACATCATTGAAATTAGTCTTTCCCAAATCAGAAGAAGCAGATGCCAACACGGCCAAACCGATAATAATAAGCGAGATAACCAATACCGAAATTAAATAGTCAGCATGCTGACGACGCCTCCTTGCCATAACTAATATTTTTTATGCCTTAAGATTTCTCCGGAGGTTGGTTTGTCTCCAATGATTTTACCTCCAATAATAACTTGCTTTATTTTGTGGTCGTTTTTGTCGAGTATGACTAAATCTGCAATATTCCCTTCTTTTATCATTCCCCGCTTAGTTATTCCAAAATATTGCGCCGGCCTTGATGTTATTTTTCTGATTGCGTGAGGGAGAGATAAAAACCCGTTTTTTAGCACGATTTCGAGATATCTTGGAAATGTTTCTTTTGAGCGTTCATGTTTAATAAACGGCCTTTGTGGCGCCGCACTGCCGTTGGATGCAATAAATGCCATAGGATGAGAAATAGTTTTCATAAGCAATTTTTCGTTTATATTTTTATAGAATACTGTAGCCTTCAACCCGGTAAACTCCATTACCTTTAAAAGGCTGTCTGCGGGTGCGCTCTCCATGTTTTTTGCTATTTCTGCTAAGGTTTTCCCTATCAGATATTCCTGGTCGGGAGCGCCCGATATCCTTATAGCACTCGGGTCTAGTTTGGAGAGTTCTCGCCTTATCAACACTCTCGCTTTTTTGTCTTTTATCCTATTGAGCATAGTCTCATAGCTTTTTGTCTGCGCCCATTCCGGAAGAAGTGTGTATATTGACCTCGCGCTAACATCAAACGGATATATATCAAAATGCACAGATGCATATCCTGCGCTTTCTTCTATTTTCTTTAGACCTTCTTCAAATTGTTCTTCATATCCAATAAATGGCTGGAGATGGCTTATAACTGTTTTTACTTCGGCTTCTTTCGCCGTTCGTATCGTTTCATCTATAGACCCTAGAAGATCTTTCGTTTCGCTTCTCATGTGTGTTGCATATACGCCGTCAAATTCGGAAACAATACCTATAAGCTCCCTAATCTCTTTTTTAGAAGCAGATTGCCCGTGAACGTATCCAAGACCACTTGACATACCGAAGGCGCCTTCTTCTAACGCTTTTCTTAATATATTTTTAAAGATTTCCATCTCCTTGCTGAATAGCCTGCGCCCGCCCTCCCCCACAAGAGATTGTCTAATCGTTGTGTGTCCCGCAAGCGTTCCAAAATTCACGCCTAAAGATAACTTCTCCAGCGTATCAAGAAACTCCTTCATGGTGTGCCAGTTTATGTTTATGCCCGCGGGATCCCCCCACTCTTTTGTTGATTCAAGTGTGCCGTAAAGCAACGGAGCTAATGATGCGCCGCAATTTCCGCCAATTGTCGTTGTAACTCCCTGGTTTATAAAATCATTCTGCTCGGGGTTCGTAAAAATACTCAAGTAGTGGTCGGACTCCGTATCAATATCCACAAATCCCGGAGTTAGATAATGCCCAAGTCCGTTAATCGTTTCGGATGCTCCTCTGCTCTTTAGTTCTCCTATGGCGGAAATTATATTTTTCTGGACAAGAACATCTGCCTTATATGGTTCATCTCCGCTCCCGTCAATAATCTGTACGTCTTTTATTAAGAGGCTCATTACGGTTAATTATACAACAAAGATGCTAAATGTAACTTAGTAGTGTGAAAATAAGCACAATATAATAGCGTTGTGCGTTTATCCATTTTTAATTATAAAAAAAATCTATCTATAAAAAATATAACAAGACCAATTCCCATTGATACAACGGAAATAATCCAAAACCTCATTGTCACTTGAGACTCCGGCCAGCCTATTGCTTCAAAATGGTGATGTATGGGTGTTGATAAAAAGATTTTTCGTTTAAAAAGTTTTTTGCTCGTTACTTGGATTATAACGGAAGATGATTCTATAACTAGAATTATCGCAAAAAACGGCAAAAGAAAGGTTGTGTTGGTAAGCATAGTCATAACTCCCAGCGTAATCCCAAGCGCCATAGAACCGGTATCTCCCATAAAGAATTTTGCGGGGGGTATATTAAACCACAAAAAAGCCAATAGCGCCCCAATTATTGCCCCGCTCATTGCCGCCAAATCAAACCTGCCAAGAACGAATGAAACTATGGTTAATGCGCCGAATGCAAAAAGCGATACACCGCCCAGCAATCCATCAAGTCCGTCGGTCTCGTTTGCAGAAAAGGCCGTCGCAATAATGATAAACATGAATATAGGAACATACCAAAATCCTATATTAAAATTTCCGAAAAACGGAACGTGAAGAACCTGCCAGTCTAAAATATTAGGAGAATAAAACCACCATGCTCCAACGGCAGAAATAATCGCATATATGACTAGTTTTTTTGATACCGTAAGACCTCCTCCTTTTGGTCCTATTTTAAGGGCGTTTAATACATCGTCAAATAAGCCAATTAGAGCCGCAATAAGCAATGCAATCAACGGCAAATACGTTTGGGCGCGGTCTACAAAATTAAGATATCCAAAAAATCCGTCAAATAGAACATCTAAAAGCCAGAATAATCCAGCCATTAAAATTACGGTGCCCCAAATTATGATGCCGCCCGAGGTTGGTGTACCCGCTTTTCCTTGATGAAGTTTTGAAAAAATCGGCGTTTCTTTTGACGTGCGGATCTGTTTGCGAAAATTAAATTTCACAAGCATCCTAAACACAAACGGAGTAGCAACGAGAGCCGTAACAAAGGATATTAATGTAATTGCGATTAATCGTATAGCTTCCAGCATTATAATTTTTCTAAAATCTTTTCTGTTTCCAAGAACCTATCATTACTAGCGCCAAGCACAACGATTATAACAGGTGATGCCCGCCCCGGTACAGTGAATAAAGAAAGCAGGTTGCCGTCTGCTTCGGGAATATGCCCCGTCTTACCGCCCAAAAAATCATCTCTTCCAGCAAACTCATTTATATTTGCTAATTTATGCCTTTTCCCGCTTTTAATATCAAGTATTGTCCCCTTTTCTCTTGTCGTAATTGAAAAAATATGCGGATTATTTTCCCAAATATATGTTGCGAGACTTCGCAAATCTTCTACCGTAGACAGGTTTTGTATTGAAAGCCCCGTAGGATCAACAAAAAGCGTATCCGTCATGCCTATCTCTTTAGCTAATGCATTCATTTTGTCTATAAACTTTTCTTCGCCATAACCCATAGCAAGTGCCTCCGCGGCATCGTTGCTTGAAACCAGCAACATGGCTTCGGTTAAATCTCCAACGGTATATCTATCTCCCACCTTAAGCCCTCCGGATATTCCCTCCGTATCAACCATTGGTTCGGTTATTGTTATCACGTCATCCGGCTTAAATACATTTGCCGCAACCAACGAAGTCATAAGCTTTGTTATAGAGGCAATCGGCCATCTTTTATCAGCTCTATAACTATACACTTCGTCACCTCCAATTATATATGCTCCAGCGGCGCTCATGTTTTCTTGAATAATCGGTGTTACTGTCGGCAATTGTTCATGTATGGGGGCTTCAAACGCCTTATCGGTTTGCACGATAGAGCTATTACTAATTCGCGCAAGTATTATCCCGAATAACGATACGGCTATAATAAATATTATAAATGCCGCAATTAGCAGCTTAATCTTAAGTTTTTTTGACATCATTTAAGTGTGTGTTTTTGTGTTCAAATGCCTCCATAAAGTTGTGATATTTTTCATAGTCTGGCAATTCACTCAATGATGTTATCCCTATATGACGAAGGAAATCAAATGAAACACTATATAAAAAGGTGTTCTTTTGATTACTGTCTGTATGACGTTTTATCAATCCTCGTATCATAAGATTTCTTAGTATAAAACTTGAATTAACTCCGCGAATATATTCTATAGTTGACCTCTTGCATGGACCTAGATATGCAATTATTGAAAGTGTTTCCATGCTTGCCGGAGTAAGAGCGGTGTCCAACTCTTCCTTTACCGCTTCTTTTGTAACAGATTTTAGTTCTGGTTTTGTAACTAGCTGAACCTCATCGTCGGATGTAATTATATGCAACCCCCTATCGCCGGATGCCATTTTTATATTCAAACTATTTAGTGCGCGCAAAACATCATCTTTATCCGCACCTGATACATTGCATAATTTCTTTATCTTGACCGGTTCTCCGTATAAGAAAAGTAATGCCTCAAGTTTTGCTTCTAAATTATCCATTTTATTTTATATACTTATTCCTTTTTATGCTTATGTCTGAAAATAAGTTCTTTTGGTCCACCTCTATGGCGCTATCTTTTAAAAGATGCAAAAGCGCAAGAAATAAAACAATAATTTCAGACTGTTCATATCCATCCGTAATTTCATTAAAACTTGTATGCATCGCCTTGTCCACCCTATCCATTAATTCTTTAATCTTCTCTTCAAGGCTTATTATGCGTACGTGGACGGATTCGGTTTTTGGAGTAAATGAAGAGAATTCATCATATAATCTTTTTATAATCTTTTCTAATTCTTTTACTGCGATTGGGGTAGTAAAATAGAATCCTTCAGGAAAATTGGAAAGATACTCTCGCGGAAAAGCAACGTTTTCCTGCCACAAATGCTTAATATGTCTTTGTGTGTCTCTAAATTCTCTGTATAGCTTTAGTCTATTCTCCAAATCCTCTATTTCACCCTCCTCTTCTTCGGACAGCTCAAGTTTCGGTAATATCGCAAGAGATTTAATTAAAATTAGCCTAGCAGCAATGGTAATAAAATCAGATAATATGCGGGGATTTATCTTTTCCAAATTGTGCACGTATTGAAGAAAGTCTGCCGTAACTTCCGCTAGATTTAAACGTGTAATCTCAAACTTTTTTTCTTCTATAAGCTCTAAAAGTTTATCAAGCGGCCCGTTAAATCCTTCCAGTTGTAGCTCGTACTCTCTACTTGTCATTTTTTTCAAGTGCTCCTTTTGTATAGTTGTTTCTTGGGTCCCAGAGCATCCAGCCCGATGTCGCGCCTGCATCATATGTTGCGTCTATCTCGCGTCTTACCATCTGTGCGGTATAGTCACTTCCTAAATCAAAATCCTGAAGCCACGGTCGCAATTTTGAGGAGATGGCAGGTGTTGTACTTGCGTTAGAGAGTGCGTTCAATTTTGCGACCGCGTGAAGCATGGAATAATTAACCACTAGATCGGAAGAGCGTCGTGTAGGGAAAGAGTGTAGATCTCGGTGGTCGCCGTATCATTAAAAAAAAAAAAAACAACA
>CAJVWL010000034.1 GCA_913009745.1 uncultured bacterium
AATGGTGTGCTGTTTATACCGCGCCATATCAATACGTTCCCTTAGCGACTTAAACACTCCGTCAACGCGCGCTTCCGTAAAACCGCTACCGAGCAGGTCATATAATAGTTGATAATATTCGCCTTTCCTCCCGCGAACAATCGGGGCCATTACAACAAACTCTTTTGCATCGTTGTTCTTTTTCGCTGCGGAAATAATCGCATCCACTATCTCGCTTGACGACATGCGATGTATTTCTTTTCCGCATTGCGGACAGAACGGCCTTCCGGCCCTTGAGAAAAGAACGCGCAGATAATCATAAATCTCCGTAATTGTTGCAACGGTTGAACGTGGATTTGCGGAATGATGTTTTTGGTCAATAGAAATTGCGGGGGAAAGACCCTCTATCTCATCAACATCCGGTTTATCAAGTTTAACCAAAAACTGGCGGGCGTATGCGGAAAGCGACTCTATATACCTCCTTTGCCCCTCGGCAAAAATTGTATCAAACGCAAGGCTTGATTTCCCGGAACCGGAAAGCCCCGTAAATACAATCATCTTATTGCGCGGAAATTCAACATTAATATTTTTGAGATTATGTTCGCGTGCCCCTTTTATAATTATTTTATCCTGCATGTTTTTATTTTGATTTAGCCGCTGCTTTTTCTTTGGTTTTCTTGCCACCCGCAATTTCTTTTTTCAGCACCTTAACCTCATCACGAAGAATCGCCGCAAGTTCAAACTCCAAATTGCCCGCCGCTGTTCTCATGTCGCGCTCTTTATCGCGAATAAGCTTTTCCAGCGCACTCTTTGAATGGGGTATCGGCATCGTCTCTAATTTTAATATGTCTTCAACCGGAACTATGTCCGATATTTCTCTAACTATTGTTTTTGGCGTAATGCCGTGCTTTTTATTGTATTCCAGCTGTATCTTGCGCCTCCTGTTAGTCTCGCCAACCGCGCGCTCTATTGAGCCCGTCATATTGTCCGCATACATTAGAACTTCTCCGTCAACATTTCTTGCGGCGCGCCCTATTGTCTGCACAAGCGCCGTCTCGCTCCTCAAAAAGCCCTCCTTGTCGGCGTCAAGTATAGCAACAAGAGAAACCTCCGGAAGATCAAGTCCTTCACGCAGTAAGTTAACACCAACTAATACATCTATATCCCCACGCCTAAGGCTTGTTAAAATCCTTATTCTATCCAACGTCTTCACGTCACTGTGCAGATATGTCACCTTGAAATCCAATTCGTGCAAATACTCGCTCAAGTCTTCCGCCATACGTTTTGTAAGCGTCGTAACAAGAACCCTGTCTCCGGACTTTACTCTTTCCCTTATCCTCGGCAGTAAGTCTTCAACCTGCCCGCGCGCCGGACGAATGGTAACCTTGGGGTCAACAAGTCCGGTAGGACGAATAATCTGCTCCACAATTTTATCGCTGTTTTTTCTTTCATATATTGACGGTGTTGCCGATGTATAAATTATTTGCCCTACGCATTCATTGAATTCATGGAATCTCAAGGGACGATTATCTTTCGCCGACGGAAGACGAAACCCGTGCTCAATAAGAGTTTTCTTGCGTGATGCATCTCCTTCATACATTCCGCGCAACTGAGGGGCAGTAACATGGGATTCATCAATCACGGTAAGAAAGTCGGCTTGTCCGGAATCCGCAGAACGCGGAAAATAATCCAACAGCGTAGATGGGGGCTCACCGGGCTCTCTGCCGGAGAGGTGGCGAGAATAGTTTTCTATCCCACTGCAGTATCCAACCTCCCTAATCATTGCAATATCGGCTTTTGTTCTGCGCTCAAGTCTTTCCGCTTCAAGATATTTACCGGCCGAATCAAAATAAGCAAGCCGTTCTTTTAACTCTTGTTTTATATTTTTCAGCGCTACATCTCTCTCCGGCCCCGATGTAATAAAGTGACGCGCAGGCGAGACAAAAACTTCATCTGCCGTCGGAGTACGCTCTTGCTGGAACCCCTTAACGGGATCTATAACGAATATCCGCTCTATAATATTGTTGGTGACTAAAAAGTTATATATTACCTCTTCGTACGGAGGCATTATTTCCCAATTGTCGCCGTGAAGCCTGAAGGTTCCACGCTTCAGATCAGATGTAGTTCGTTTAAACTGCATCTCAACAAGCTTTTTCATCAGCGCCTTTCTGTCAATCTTATCTCCGACTTTAAAATGTATGATGTTTTTGCTATATGTTTCCGGCGCTCCCAATCCGTAAATACACGATACGGACGCGACAATTATTACATCTTTTCGGGTTAAAAGAGCGGTTGTTGCAGCGTGCCTCAACTTATCTATCTCATCGTTAATCATCGCCTCCTTATCAATATATGTATCTGTTGTCGGCAAATATGCTTCGGGTTGATAGTAATCGTAATAAGAAACAAAATAATGGACGGAATTTTGGGGGAAAAGTTCCCTAAACTCATTGCAAAGCTGCGCGGCAAGAGTTTTGTTGTGCGCGATAACAAGCGTGGGCTTCTGAATTTTTTCTATAACATTCGCAACCGTAAATGTTTTTCCGGAACCGGTTACGCCCATAAGCGTCTGCTTTTCATACCCCGAATCAAGCCCTTTGACTAATTCTTTAATCGCTTTAGGTTGATCTCCCGCAGGTTTGTTTTTTGATATGATTTTGAATTCCATGCAACAAAAACCTCCCCTCTTCCTCGTTGTATAGGGGGATGGTAGGGCAAGTATATACTCTTTTTATTTTAGCTTCAATAAAAATCGCCACCTGCGCTTTGACCAGTAGGGGCCCGCATAATCAACTCCGATACGCGCTAGCTTTTGTATTTGTCTCTTTTTTATCTCTACTCCCCTATCCTCTATCCAAAGATTTGATTTCCGAGAAGAAGCCAGCTTATTAAAGTTTTTATTAACTGCAAAATATTTTGCAACCCGGGCGGGTCCGCTTATATCCAGAACTCCCCGGATAAGCACTGCATCCGGACATCCTTTTGTATTGGTGACGATATTTAGCATCAAGTGCATGCCATAGACAAGGTACACATACCATCTACCGGGATTACTGAACATAACTTCGGTTCTTTTTGTTATTCCGCGAAACGCATGCGACGCCCTGTCACTTGTCCCGCAATATGCCTCAACCTCGGTTATCATTGAAGAAGTCTCTTTTCCGCCGATTCTCCTAACTAAAAACTTTCCAAGAAGCTCGGGGGCAACCTCCACGGCAGAACGCTCAAAAAACTTTTTATCCAAAACTTTTCCCATAACTCCTTTATATAAAAATAAGAAGGCCCCGACAACAACATGGGGCCTCCTTGTTCTTGTCGGGGTATCGTCACTCCACGAACGCATGGACCTTGCCGTCCACCACGCGCCATCCCATGGGGTCTTCTTCGCCATAGAGGTCCTTGGAGATAATCCTACCGGACCATGTCCGACGGTACTCCTCTGGGTCTTTGTAACGGACAAACATCGCATCCTTCCATGCATGTAGCGCCATCACCGGTAAGTTCATATCTACGCCTCCTTAATCGTTTTCCAATCGGTCACCGCAACGACTGCCGGCATTGCTGCAAATACCTGAGATGATTTCCGCTGATAAAGTGACGCTTGAAATGATGCAGCGCCTCTTCTATGCGGTATTCACTCGCATTACAGCAATGAATTGCAACAATGTGCTCTGCGTGAGTGAGGTTTCTCCACGCCATATCGGTGGTAAAATCCCACACAAAACCACCACGGCAGCTTTGACACTTCGCACGGGCCTTGCCGGTCAGTTCGTTGAATTCCACAACGAACGTTATCAAGCAATACTCAATCACCTTGGTCTCCATACGCTATCCCTCCTAGTTGGCTAGAAATTGTAAAAAGAGCAAATTGCTTCTCTGCGGCACAGTGTATCACATACTTTATAAAACTTCACTAAACTCTTTTAATATCGCCCCTGGAAGCGGGCCGCCTGATTTCGTTATTCCAGGATAACGCCAAGCGGAAATAATTCTCCGCCTCTCCGGAGTATCAACAATCATAACCCATATTTCATGCGGGTGTTTCTTGCTTCCGGCGGTCTGCATTGCTGCTATCGTGCCCGGGGCAATTCCTTCTTCTACTCGCGTTGGATTTCTAATAGCCCTTTTTACTCTGCTTTCAGAAAGATTATAATACCTCATCTTCGCCTGTGCATGTTTTGTCCAATAAAACCTTTTCATTTTTTGTTATACTTATTGTATGAGCAATATCTATAAAATAATAGTTGGAGTAATACTTCTAGTCTCTTTTGTATTAATGTTCACTGTTTCGCTGCAGGAATCCGCAATAATGGATGAATTGGCGCATATTCCGGCAGGATATGGATATGTAAGCCATCTTGATTATCGGCTTAACCCCGAACACCCTCCGCTCGTAAAAATGCTTGCTGCGGTTCCCCTATTATTTTTAAATTTAAACTTTCCGGATAGCGGTCAAGCTTGGCAAAAAGATGTAAACGGCCAGTGGGATGTTGGAACACAGTTCCTTTATGAATCAGGCAATAATGCAGACAAGATGATACGTTGGGCAAGAATAGGACCTATGATATTAACCCTCATCTTGATTTTGTTCACATATATTTGGTCAAAGGAGTTAATGGGTCAAAAATGGGCGCTTTTGCCGACTATCGCAGTTGCCTTCTCTCCAACAATACTTGCTCACGGTCATTATGTGGCAACGGATGTTGGCGCCGCACTTGGTATATTCGTAGCGCTTTATTATTTCGCAAAGTTATTGGCAAGACCGTCTAAAAAACATCTTATATGGGCCGGTGTTGCGTTCGGAATAGCACAATTAATGAAATTTTCAGCCGTTCTTCTTATTCCATATTTTCTCCTGTTTCTTGTAATAGATTATGCAGTAGATTTATATCTATCACGTCGCGATATATTGCCGGGAGCAAGACTTAAACAGTTTACGCTCAAAGCACTTAATCGCCTAAAGACGGTTGTTTTAGTTTTTGTAATTGGATATTTAGTCGTTTACCCGTTCTATTTTCTCACAACTATAAATTATCCGGTAGAAAAACAAGCCGCAGATACTGAATTTATTCTTACGTCTTTTGCCGGCGGAGAGCCAACCGCAGGAGAAACATGCAATCCCATTCGCTGCCTTGCGGAACTGGATATATGGGCTTCAAATAATCCTATTACACGTCCGTATGCACAATATATGCTTGGAGTTCTTATGGTAATACAACGTTCTGCCGGAGGAAATACGGCGTACTTCTTAAATAAGGTATCATCCGCAGGGGACCATCTATATTTCCCGATTATCTATTCGCTCAAGGAACCACTACCGATACTTATATTAATAGCTTTTGCTCTACTTTTTAGTCTGTAC
>CAJVWL010000035.1 GCA_913009745.1 uncultured bacterium
CAACTGCGCTGTATGCAGCGCAATGGTGGATGCACATTATTCAAGGCATCAAACCTAGAATGATACGTTTCCACCAATGAGTGGGTCTCTCGCCAAGGCGAGAGACCCACTCCAACTTTTTTTAAAACAATCTACCAGATTATCAAGCGATATATTTCCACCGCCAGCTCCTGGTAAATAAACTTACGGCCTACTGTTTTAATACTTTTTTTCTGAGCCGGACGGACAGGGGAGTAATCTCCAGTAATTCGTCATCGGCCATAATTTCAAGACCGCGTTCTAGCGTGAGTTTTGCCGGAGGCGTTAAGTTTAACGCGTCATCGGAACCGGACGCGCGCATATTGGTTAATTGTTTTCCCTTTGTTGGGTTGACGGTCATATCTACTCCTTTGCTGACATTGCCGATAACCATACCTTCATATACTTCAGTGTTTGGGCCGATATAAAGCGTTCCGCGATCTTGCAGATTATAGAGAGCGTATCCAAGGGTCTTGCCGGCTGTCATGGAAATCATAGAACCAACTTCGCGATGTTTAATTTCTCCGACATGCTGACGGAAGCCGATGACGCGAGACGCCATTATTCCTTCTCCGCGCGTATCAATTATAAATTCGGAACGAAACCCAAGCAGTCCACGTGTGGGGATTTCAAACGTAAGCCGTGAATTGGCATTTTCCGTTTTTATTTCCATCATTATTCCTTTGCGCTTTGCAATTTTTTTAATAACAACACCGGACATAGATTCAGGGACATCAACAATAAGCTCTTCAAACGCCTCCAGAATTTTTCCGTCTTTTTCTTTTAAAATTACGTGCGGTTGGGAAACCTGCACTTCATATCCTTCACGGCGCATATTTTCCAATAAGATTGCAATATGCATTTCTCCGCGCCCCGAGACCGTGTATTTGTCCGCTTGAGAAAAATCTATCTTTATTCCCACATTTACCTCCAATTCTCTTTCAAGACGTTCCTTTATCTGTGAGTTTGTCACAAGTTTTCCCTCAAGCCCCGAAAAAGGGGAGTCATTTACCATAAATCCAAGGGATAATGTAGGCTCATCAACCGCTATATGCGGTAAAAGTTCGGCAGATTCGTCGTCCGTCATCATGTCGCTGATGAATATGTCCGGAAATCCCGCGACAACGACAATATCTCCCGCTTCCGCGCTCTTAACCTCCTTCTTTGTAAATCCTTCAAATGTAAATAATTTTGTCACAACTCCTTTTTGCATGGTCCCATCAGCTCGTTTAACGAAGAGTTGCTCTTTTTCCCTAACGACTCCTTCGTATATGCGGGCAATTGCTAAACGACCGAGATAGTTATCGTAATCCAGATTAAATGACTGCATGCGCAGCGGCTTATCTGTGTCTGACGGCGCCGGCTCAATGTTTTCCAATATGGCGTCAAGCAGGGGAGTCATGTCCTTTGAATCTTCGTCAAGCTTCGTTTTTGCAATACCATCTTTTCCTATCGCGTAGACCGTCTTAAAATCCAGTTGTTCGTCATTTGCGCCCAAGTCCATAAACAGTTCAAGTATTTCCTCTATAACTTCATCCGGTCTGATTGCGGGTTTATCAATTTTATTTAAAATAACAAGTGGCTTAAGTCCTATTTCCAGAGATTTTTTTAGAACAAACCTTGTTTGTGGCATTGGACCCTCCTGCGCATCAACGACAAGAAGCACCGAATCAATTGACCGCAGGACACGCTCAACCTCTGATCCAAAATCTGCGTGTCCGGGCGTATCAACAATATTAATCTTCGTGTTTTTGTAAAACATAGAAGCATTCTTTGCATAAATTGTAATACCGCGTTCTTTCTCCAGTGCGTTGCTGTCCATGCTGACCGATTCATTAGTTACCGCTCCTGTTTGGCGCATCAGCGCGTCCGTAATTGCCGTTTTCCCATGGTCAACATGGGCAATAATAGCTATGTTTCTAATTTCCATTTTTTGAGATTTTAATGAGCTGGTTCTTTCCTGTTTATTCCTTTTTTGCGTGCGGTGTTATAGCGTCCTTGATATGAACGCTGATGACCCTTTGTCCCGGTTCGTCTTGCGTGATTTTGCCGGTTGTACCGTGTATAACCTTGGTTATATTGCCGTTCATTGTCCGTATGGCTTTTCCTTGCAGGTGGGAGTATCGGTAGTGACAATATCGGCAGTGATTGACGAATCAACCTTTCAATTTTTTTAATATCAGCTTTTTCTGATGGGGTAACGAAAGAAATAGCCTTCCCGTGGCGATTTGCTCTTCCGGTTCTGCCGATACGGTGGACATAGTTTCCCGAGTCATCAGGAAGGTCAAAGTTAATCACTATATCAATATCCTTTACATCAATACCGCGGGCGGCAATATCGGTCGCGACCAATATACGAAATCGCCCCCTTTTAAATCCATCAAGCGCGACCTGTCGTTGTGCTTGAGATCGATTGGAATGAATTTCTACCGCCGTATGGCCCATGTTGCGAATATTGCGCGCAGTGCGCTTTGCCCCATATTTAGTTCTAGAGAAGATAAGTACTTTGTCGTTTTGATATTTTTGCAGAAGTGAGTCAAGAAGCTGCATTTTATTGTTTTTTGTTACAACAAACACTTCTTGTTCTATGTTTTTTGCCGACGTTCCTTGCGGAGCAATCTCAATTCGGAGAGGCAGTTTCATAAACTCACTTGCGAGCAATGATATTGATTTCGGCATAGTCGCGGAGAACAGCATCATCTGCCGCTCTTTCGGCACAATTCGCAGGATTCGTTTAATTTCAGGCAAGAATCCAATATCAAGCATACGGTCTGCTTCATCAAGGACAATAACACTTACTTTATTTAGCGTATAAGCTCTTTGTTTTATTAAATCAGCCAAACGTCCGGGGGTTGCGATAACGATATGCGGATTGCGTTTCAATGCTTTTACCTGCGGGTTTTGGGAGACTCCTCCAATAACCACAACGGAGCGCAATCCGAGCGAAACACCGATTTTTTTCAGTGCTTGTTCCACCTGAAGAGCGAGCTCTCGAGTAGGAACAAGAATTAGCCCTTGCCCTCCATTGCGTAAAATGCGCTGAATCATTGGAACACCGAATGCCAGCGTTTTCCCTGTTCCGGTTTGCGCGATACCTACAACATCTTTTCCCCGCAGGGCATCTGGAATAACTTGATACTGGATTGGCGTAGGGATATTAAATTCTTTTTTTGCAAGAATAGAGAGAATTCTTTCCTCTATTCCAAGGTCGCTAAAGCGACCGTTAAATTGCTTTTTTTGTGTCATGAACTATTTCAAAAAATATGACCCGGTATTCTTCAAGGTCACACAATGACACAAAAGATTCGAGTCGCTTGGAGAAACTTATCCAAGCAATGATTAATACAGCCACAATATCAGAAAAAGTATGTTCTGTCAATTATGCTTTTTCATAACGTTCCAAGGGAGTTGGTTCAAATATATAAAATTGGAGAAGCCGCCTCGGGAGGAGTCCTTTAACGTCTCTCCGTTGGCGGCTTGTGCTTCTTCCTCTTAGGCAGGGGAATATAGATACAGACAATAAACGCCGTAGCTGTTGTCATTGGCAATCAAAACCCCCGAAGTGCAACTAGCGCAATCAATGGGATTCCGACTAGCACTATCAGCGCGACTACAACAATTCTCTGGACTAATGCGCCAAAGCACAATTTCAGAAGCGCCCCTGCAATATGCCCGCCATCCAGCGGAGGAATCGGCAACAAGTTGGTCGTTACCAGTCCCGTTGCAAGGATTACAATGTAGATGTACCCCATCAGCAGGTTTGTAGTCTCTGCTATACCCCTGCCGATTGAAACCGGACCCAAGATAATTGCCTGACTTCCTTCCAGTACCCCTCCATGCAATGCTGCATAACTGAAGTTCGCGATAAGTGACGGCGCAATCATCGCAAACAGTAGGGCGATGATACCTATCCCAAGAACGGGGAAAACATAGGCGCAAATTACTTGCGGGAACGATGCAAGCAATTTAGCAATCGCATAGCTGATAGCTAATGCGACAATGACTTTTGGGAGTGTTCTGATGTCTTCCGCAAGTCCCCATAGACTTAACGTGAACCACAATGCGATTGCGCAGAACAGATTCGCGAGTATTCCAGCCCCGAAGATAAATGCCTTATCCGTGTAGGGAAGATTCTCTATAACTTCTTTTCCCTTCTTGCCTTCATCAACGTAGGCAGAGATTGGCAGTGTGGAGAGCACTATCCGAAAGGGTACATTCGGAACGTGTATCTCAAATTGGAAAAATCGGAAGATTCCCTTCGAAACACCAAGGCCGACTTCAACAATTGGCACGTCCAGCCGGCGCATCACAATGCCATGTGCGGCTTCGTGTATGAACACCAATCCGAATGCCGCGAGCGTCACAATCTTTGGGACCCATCCGAGCTTCAAAAACAGCCAAAGGAACGTTATCGCGAGCGCAGCGTTCACAATAACCTTGGCCGCGTATACCCATCTGTTTTTCGGGTTCAGCAAGCTATTACCCCTTGCATTATCCGTTATTGCGTTTTCAACGTACATGCAAGAACTCCTTTCTGCTTGTCTTACACTGTCTCGTTTATGCCATAAAAGATACTATGCGTCAATTCCGTGGTTTTTTTATCTAAAACAATGCTGGGTTATGGAAGATAATTACGTTATTATACCGGCCTTGAAGATATTAAAAGAAACGCGCCCCGACACCGGCGTGAACGCAGTATCGGGAATATCCCGTTTTGCGTTCACGCCGGGCGGGGCGTCTGTTATGAGCGGAGCTTTCTGACTTCAGTCATGAAGCTTGCCACTAGCTCCTCATCAATTGGTTCATCGGGTACGACACCGTTCTTTTTGAAAGCGGTGCCGACAATTGCGCCATCGGCTATGGACAACTGTGTTCGTATGAGTTTCGGTGTGAGGCCACTGCCGATAATCAGCGGGAAGTCGCCGATTGCCTCGCGTACGGCAAGGAGGTCGGCGATTGCGGTTGCTCCACCTGTTCGTTCACCGGTTACCACGACGGCGTCGGCGAGTTCCATTGCGGAACGTGCTGACCTTGCAATCGGCGTTCTTGGATCTTCAAGTACGTAGTACTTTGGATGAATCCCGCCGAGGACCATGATGTCCGAGTACTTATTCCTTAGCGACAGGAATT
>CAJVWL010000036.1 GCA_913009745.1 uncultured bacterium
TGTGCTCTTCCGATCTGGGAGCTGTAATTCACAATTGGAACTATTGACAAAGTACTACCCGATGCGGTATATAAACATACGTTATGAATAATATAAAACCACTATCAAATCATATTTTTATAGAGCCGATTAAAGAAGACAAAAAGACCGCGTCCGGTATAGTTATTCCGGATACCGCAGAAAAAGAACGCCCGATGCGCGGCAAGATTCTTGCAGTCGGTCCGGGCAAGCTTAACGAGAAGGGCGAGCGCATTCCGCTTTCGGTTAAGGTCGGAGACGTCGTGCTTTTTAAGAAGTACGGTCCCGACGAGATTGAAATTGATAATAAAAAATATTTGGTCGGAGAAGAAGAAGACATTTTAGCAATAATAGAATAACTAAATTATGGCAAAAGATATTAAGTTTGACGCAGAAGCAAGGGAGGCGATTAAGAAGGGGATTGATAAGTTGGCAAGGTCTGTTGAGATGACGCTTGGTCCAAGAGGAAGGGCAGTAGTTATTGAAAAGTCATACGGCGCACCGCAGGTTACACTTGACGGCGTAACCGTCGCCAAGCAGATAGACCTTAAGGACAAATATGAAAATCTTGGCGCGCAACTATTGAAGCAGACAGCGGATAAAACAAGCGACGTTGTTGGTGACGGAACTACAACATCGGTTGTCCTCGCGCGCGCGATGATAGATGAGGGAGAGAAGCTAATTACAGACAAAGGGTTTAACGTTATTCAGCTATCGGAAGAATTAAAGAAAGCAAGCGAGGAAGTTATTAAAAAACTTGAGGAGCAAAGAGAGCTTACGGATGACATCAAAAAAATTGAAGAAGTTGCCGCGCTCTCTTCCAAGGATAAAAAAATAGGAAAGTTGATTGCCGATGTTATGGAAAAAGTCGGCAAAGACGGAGTGGTTTCGATTGTCGACTCAAACAGAATCGGCAATTCATATGAGATAGTTAAAGGAGTGCAGTTTGATAGGGGATATGTTTCTCCATATATGATTAGCGACCAGGATAGAATGGAGGCCGTGCTTGAGAATCCGTACATTTTGGTGACAGACCAGAAAATTTCCGCGATAGGCGACATATTACCGCTTCTTGAAAAAGTGATGCAGGGCGGAAAAAAGGAAATGGTAATTATTGCTGATGATATTGAGGGCGAGGCGCTTGCGACACTCGTTGTAAACAAATTGCGCGGCGTATTCAATGTTCTTGCCGTTAAGGCGCCGGGCTTCGGTGACAGGAAAAAGGAAATGCTCCAAGACATTGCGACGGTAACGGGTGCGGACTTTATCTCGGAAGAGATTGGCAAAAAGCTTGAAACTACGGATATTTCATCTCTCGGACAAGCGGAAAAAGTTGTTTCAAACAAAGACAATACAACAATCGTAGGCGGAAAAGGCGATAAGGCGGAGATTGAGAAAAGGGTTTCCCAAATTAAATCCCAAATTGATAAAACGGATTCGGAGTTTGATAAAGAAAAGCTTCATGAGCGTCTTGGCAAACTCTCCGGTGGAGTTGCCGTTGTTAAGGTTGGAGCTCCAACGGAGTCAACCCAGAAAGAACTCAAGGACCGGGTGGAAGACGCGGTGCACGCAACAAAGGCTGCAATGGAAGAGGGAATTGTCCCGGGCGGAGGAGTTGCGCTATACAACATAGGAGAAGTTAAACACGAGAGTAACGCGAATGAAGGGGTATCAAGCGCGGTAAACGCTATCCTCAAGAAAGCGCTAAGGGCTCCAATTGAGGCGATAATACTAAACAGCGGAGGCACGGAAAAGACACTAAAGGATTTTGAAAAGCAGAAAATGGAATCAAAAGATATGTGGCTCGGCTTTAACGCCTTTACCAATAAAGTTGTTAACCTAAAGGAAGCGGGGATTATAGACCCTCTTAAAGTGACAAAGACAGCATTCATCAATGCCGTTTCGGTGGCAAGCAACTACCTCACACTCGGTGTTGCAATCGTTGATATACCCGAAGAGAAGGAAAACCTTCCTGGTATGGGAGGCGGTATGGGTCCTATGGGGATGTAGAGCCAAACTAAAAAATAAGTTATAATAACCATAATGAATAACGCTACTATATTATTTGTAGTCATAGCCGTTGCTATTCTTTGGGTTGTATTTTCATACAACAAACTGATTCGCCTTAGATATAGGGCGCGTGAAGCGATGTCTGACATTGATGTCCAGCTTAAGCGAAGATATAATCTGATTCCAAATCTTGTGGAGGCCGTAAAAGGATATATGCAGCATGAGAAATCGGTGCTTGAAAACGTAACAAATGCGCGCGCCGCGGTTTCTCAAGGCGGGGACCCTCTTGAACGCGCGGAAAAAGAGAACGCGCTTACAAGTACGCTAAAGACACTCTTCGCGGTTGCCGAAAACTATCCCGACTTAAAAGCGAATGCCAATTTTTTGGACTTGCAAAGAGAGCTTGCGGACACGGAAAACAAAATCCAAGCATCAAGAAGGTTCTATAATACGACAATCCGCGACTTTAACACGAAGATTAATTCATTTCCGGTAAATCTTATGGCTGGCGTACTCGGCTTTAAGGAGCAGAAGTTTTTTGAAGTTGAAAACGAAGAAGAGAAGAAGGTGGTCAAGGTGGAGTTCAAGAAATAGCAATGGATCGCATCTATTACAACAAACTCATCCGCGACAAGATACCGGTAAAGATTAAAGGCAAAGGATCAAACTTAGAGACCAGAGTCCTCTCTGATCAGGAATTTGAGGAAGAGCTTATTAAGAAAGTTCTTGAGGAGGCTTCAGAGCTTGCAAAAGCATCCTCGCGAGAGGAATTGGTCTCGGAGCTTGGAGATATAATGGACGTTTTAGATGAGGTTAGAGTTCTGAAAAATATCAGTGATGAGGAATTGTCGACGGTGCGTGAGGAATCAAATGCGCTAAAGGGAGGTTTCAAGGAACGACTATTTCTCGTCTGGTCTTCGGACGACAATTATAAAAAAGACAAGTAAGAAGAAAATAGATTATGGCCTCATTGTATACGGAAAAATCTGCGAATATCCATAAGACATGGATTTTATTCAGCGCTTTTTTTGTTGTTGTTATCGGAGTCGGCTGGGTATTTTCGCAAATATACGGAAATCCGATAATTTTATACTTTGCCGTCGGGTTTAGTGTTTTTATGAGCGTTTTGAGTTATTGGCGTTCCGATAAAATTGTTCTTTCGCTCACGCGAGCGAAACCGGTTACACAAAGAACCGCGCCGGAGCTGTATCGCGTTGTTGAAAATATATCTATTACCGCGGGCCTGCCGATGCCGCGCATATATATTGTTCCGGAAAAAGCTCCAAACGCTTTTGCTACGGGGCGTGATCCGGAGCATTCCGTGATTGTTGTAACGGAGGGACTTTTAGAAATACTTGATAGAAGCGAGCTTGAGGGGGTGATAGCCCACGAATTTTCACACATCGGCAACAGGGATATTCTGCTAAGCACGGTTGTTGTCGTTCTTGTTGGCTTTATTTCAATTCTCGCAAGTATATTTTTACGTTCTGCTCTTTGGGGAGGTATGGGCAGACGAGATAATAAGTCAGGTAACTCAGGCGCTATTCTTTTTGTGGTTGGAATAGTATTTTCAATACTCGCGCCCATTGCGGTAACGCTTATGCAACTGGCAATTTCCAGAAAGCGGGAGTTTTTGGCCGATGCTTCCGGCGCTCTGCTTACTCGTTATCCGGAAGGACTTGCAAGCGCATTGGAGAAGATTTCATCCGATAAGACGCCGATGCGCACGGCAACAAACACAACCTCTCATTTGTGGCTTGCTGATCCGTTTAAGGGAGCAAAAAAGAAACCGTTCTTGAGCAAGCTTTTTATGACACACCCTCCGGTTGAAGAAAGAGTTAAGGCGTTGAGAGGGATAGATATTAAATGACCAATAACCGCGTCATGGATGAACGAAGCCAAATTAGAAAATTAAAAAAGGAGATTGAGCATCTCCAGCAGTTAGCGTATAAGGACGAGCTTACAAATCTTTATAATCGCAGGGGTTTTAAGGAGGGAACGGAAAAATTTTTAAGTGAGTTGGTGTGGGCAAAGAAACATCCTGACCATCGTAAGTCCATATTTATCAAAAATTTCAGCATAATACTTTTTGACATAGACGATTTTAAAAAAATAAACGATTCTTTTGGCCATCAGACGGGGGATAGCGTGCTATCACGCATTGGCGCTACGATGCTTGAAAATGTTCGTGACATTGATCTTGCCGGCAGGTGGGGTGGAGAAGAAATAATACTTGGTCTGGTTGGCGCAAGCGAGGAAGACGCTTTCCGTATGGCGGACCGCATTAGAGAGCACATCGCGAAAGAGAAGTTGCAATTGGACGGCGAGACTGTAAACTTTACCGTTAGTGGCGGTGTCGCGAGCTTTGATAAAGCGGATGGCTTTGACGATTTGTTTAGTCATGCCGATAAGGCGCTGTACGAAGCCAAAAATCGCGGCAAAAACAAGGTTTTTAAGTACAGCGATATTGGTTAGTGTTGTGATTTGTAGTGTTAAATAAACGGCTAAAACGTTGATAAACACTACGTTTTAGCCGTTTATGGAGAGGTGGCCGAGTGGTTTAAGGCGCACGCCTGGAAAGCGTGTGGGCGCAAGCCCTCGCAGGTTCG
Organism: uncultured bacterium; assembly: GCA_913009745.1. Taxonomy (GTDB): domain Bacteria; phylum Patescibacteriota; class Minisyncoccia; order UBA6257; family Colwellbacteraceae; genus CAJVWL01. The sequence continues at coordinate 4,638 of CAJVWL010000036.1, forward strand.
AATCCTGTCCTCTCCGCATATAAAGTAAAGACTTTATCTATGGAAGTCTTTACTTTATTGTTGGGTGTAGATTCGAACGGGAAAGGGGTCGGGCTAGCCCGGCGGGACGCCCCAGGGGAAACGGGAGTTTCCACGTGTAGGAAAGTACTGAAAACCGAGAGGTTGTCAGGGAGTCCAGAATAAGATGAGGGACGACGTTCGATTACCTGTCCTCTCCGCAAAATGAAACTTCCGCGTCCCAGCATCCTGTCGGACGCTGAAGTTTCATTTTGCGGTGTTTTCTGAATGAAATTCTAACTTTTTTTAGATC
>CAJVWL010000037.1 GCA_913009745.1 uncultured bacterium
TTACGGCGACCACCGAGATCTACACTCTTTCCCTACACGACGCTCTTCCGATCTCTTCAAGCTTTTTACAAACTTACTTATCCCAAGGGGCGTGTTATAGCTATGCGGAGGCGCGGAAACTAGTTTCCCCTCGGATAAAACGGTTCTAAGAATTTCGCGCATCGTTGTCTTTCCAAAACTCCCGGCTATCGCTATTTTGACCGCCTTGTGTAGTTTAAGTTTCTTTTTTGCGCGTTTGATTATAATGTATTCTATCGGTATCTGTATAAAAACTTTTATAAGAAAAAGCGGTATAAGTATGCCGTATGCTAAAAGTATCGGCGTGACTAATATGTCAAATATAAAGAGGATATACTTAAATGGAGTTGCAAATAGCCACAATATGGAAATGGCCAACCCATATAATGCGGCGAGGCAAATCCATGCGATAATCAACAAAAGGACAGATTTCGGTGTTTTTACAAGGTGTTTCCGCCTCTCAACATTGCTAAAGTTTTTCGTTTTCTCATACCAGCGCAAATAATCACCAATATTATATTCACTTGCCTGAAGCATATACACCAATGTCCTTGGGTAACGCAAGTAGTAACGAGTTAGAAAGTTTTTAATCATATAAAGTTTTGTATTAGTCCTGCAACATCATTAGGTTTTTCTCTGTGAATAAGGTGTCCAGCTCCATTAATTATTTCAAGTTTTGAGTTTGGAATCAGTCTTGATAAACGTTGTCCGTCCGCCAATGGTGTCTCCGTGTCATCTGTGCCCCAAATTAAAAGAGTTGGGGTCGTGATTTGACTCGCCGCTGTACTAAGGTCTTCTTTAATAATTTTCAGAAAAGTTTTTTTCAGCGGTCCTGCGTCAGAATAATCACCGCCAACAATATTGTATAATCTTTCCCTTATCTTATCTCTCCAAAAAACCAGGGGGGGGATAAAAGTAGCCATCCCTCCAATTTTGGCTATAACTTTAAGTAGTGAATTGCGAAAGTTTCTATTTTTGGAAACGCCAGCAGAGGCAATTAATACCAGTTTTCGCGCATGTAAAATGTTTTCCGCCTGACCTTTTATTGCAATACGCCCACCGAAAGAATGACCAACTATAACATCAACCGAAACACCAAGCTTATCAATAAAATCTCTGACAAATTCAACATAATCATCAAGACTCCAATCCCCTTTTGGAAACTCGCTTTCCCCAAATCCCGGCAAATCCATTCTTATAACTCTGTTTTCTTTTTTTAAAATAGATGCAATCGCATCAAAGGTGTGAAGGTTGGCTTGCCACCCATGCAGAAAAAGGATGACGGAAGCATCGCCCTCATCTTGATATTCCGTTGCTATGTTCTGAACTATTGTTTTCACTTATTATTTATTTTCGGGCGTCCCATTTTTACTATACGCTTTTTATAATAACATTGAATTACCGTCAATTACCTGCATTATGTTCCATTTTTAATAAGTTCTCGGCAAGAGCTATATCTTCGGATACCGTGATTTTCATATTTCTCGGCGAACCCTGAATCATTTTTATTCTGTGGCCCAATCTTTCAACCAACGTAGCGTCATCTGTTCCATGGAATTTACTGTTTTTAGCGGATTCGTGCGCCTCTTTTAGGAGTTCATACTCAAAACCTTGCGGGGTCTGAATAAGAAATAGATTATTTCTATCTACTGTCTCTTTAACAAATTCATCACCTCTTTTTATGGTGTCGTTAATCGCTATCACTGGAATTGCCGCTCCAAACTCCACGGCCTTCTTGATACAGTCTTCAATCATACTTTCTGTAATCAGCGGTCTTGCGGCGTCGTGCACCAAAACTACGTCTGCGTTTTTTATCTCACACAAGCCGTTGTAAACGGAATCTTGCCTCGTTTTCCCTCCACAAACAATCTTTTTAACCTTCTTGAATTTATATTCATCAGCTAATCTCTTGGCACTTTCAACTCTATCCTCTATAACCACCAAAATTATCTCATCAATTAAGTCACTTTTTTCAAGCGCTTGGAGCGAGTACACCAAAAGCGGCTTTTCATTAACAATCAAAAAAGTTTTATTTTTATCCTCCATCCTCCTGCCTTCCCCGGCCCCAACAATAATAGCAATATTTTTCATCGTTCTACCAAAGGATATCTAAGTTTAGGCAATTTGTTAAATAATAAAGCGATTATTAAGCCTATATTATCGGCAAATAAAAAATCTTTATGGCAAGGACAGCCTTATCCCAACTTTTAATATTATTATAAAAACTTTAGCGGATTAGCATTAAGCATAAAATAGACACCTACAACATTTTGGAAGTATAATTAAAATAATGGATTCTTCGCATAAAGATAAGTCAATGACACCCGTATCGCATACCGCAAATGTACATACTGTCTCAAATACCAAAAAGGGGCTTTTTTTATCATTCCTGCTTACGGGAATTTTCTTTGGAATAGAGTTAATTGTTGGTCTTAAGATAAACTCTGTAGCTGTTATTGCCGATGCGGCGCATAACTTCTCTGCGGCGGCCGGAGTTGGTATAGCTCTTCTTGCGATAATTTTCGCATCTAAACCGCCAAACTCCAAAAGAACTTTTGGTTTCGTTAAAGCAGAAATATTTTCTGCGTGGATAAACGGAATCATATTGTTCGTAATGGCATATGTGATTATTAGAATGGGCGTTAATAATCTGCTAAACCCCGGGGTTGTTGCCACTACGCCAATGTTGATACTTGCAGTTATTGGCTTGATTATCGGCGGAATACCGGCGGTAATGCTTTATAAAAAGCAAAAAACGGATATTAATGTCCGTGGAGCTTTTTGGCACGTAATGGAAACAGTTATTGGCTCTGCCGTTGTGTTGCTGGCTGCTCTTTTAATACGCTACGCGGGGTGGATGCAGGCAGATGCAATTTTGGGCATGCTTCTTGCTCCTGTTTTAATTGTAGCTACCTGGGGCATAGTCAAAACGGCAACGTATGCGCTTTTGGACTTCACTCCAAAGAACCTTGATTTAGTTGAAGTCAAAAAAGAAATAGAAGGGATTGAAGGAGTTGAGGTCGCACGCCATATTCATGCCTGGACTATAGGTATAAACAAAGATATGTTTTCCGCTCATGTAAAAATCTCCGACAATGCTGATGCCCAAGAAATCCTTGAAAAAACTACAATCAAAATAAAAGAAAAATATAATATATATCTATCCACTATCCAGATAGAAAAGAGAAGTCTTTATTCAGAAGAAGCTAAAGAGATTGAGTTCAATTAGTAGAGAAAAAATGGGAGAAAAAATTATTTTAATGAATCCGCTTCTTCCCGAATCGGTTGTGACTTGCCGACAGCCTCCGAAATGTTTTCGTAACCATCTTTTTTCAGTAACTTCACAAGTCCCTGATTAATCTCGCTAATTAGTTGAGGGCCTTCAAAAATCATTCCCGTAATTAATTGTATCAACGATGCACCTGCTTTAATTTTCTCATAAGCATCTTCTGCAGAAAACACTCCTCCGCATCCTATGATAATGTATTTACCGTTCGTTTTCTGATATATATATCTTATTAATTTTGTTGAAAGGTCCCTGACCGGCTTTCCACTAATTCCTCCGACTGTTTTTATGTCCGCATCTTTTAGGTGTTTTTTTATTTCTGCGTTTTCCCTATCTTTTGTCAGATTCGAGCAGATAAACCCGTCTATCCGATGGTTATCGCAAACATCTATTATGTCATCCAGCTCCTTCGCGCTAAGGTCTGGCGCAAGTTTTAAAAATACAGGTTTATCGCGCGGTATTTTCTCGATTTCCGCAAGAAGGTCATTCAGGTCTTCCGGTTTTGTGAAGGGTTGTCCGCCAAACGCATTTGGACAGCTAATATTTATTGTCATATATTCCCCGATGTCTTTGAGTGTAGAAAACGCTTTTATATAGTCATTTATACCAGCCTCTTTATTCACGGTTTGTTTATTGTTTGTTTTGGCAACGCTTATCCCAATTGGGATATTAAATTTTTCATTTTTTAGCTTTTCTGCTATCTTTTCGCACCCATCACTCTTTAGCCCGTAATAGACTACGAGGCCTTCGGATTTCTTAAGTCTCCATAAGCGCGGCTTCGGGTTCCCATCACAAGGCTCCCCTGTTATTGATCCGACTTCCGCATAGCCGAACCCGATGGAGGGCAGTAGTTTCACAATATCTGCGTTTTTATCAAACCCGGCTGCCAGTCCAATCGGGTTTTTAAACTTTATTCCAAGAATCTCCTGCTCTAGCTTTTTATTTGAATAGGCAAATGGTGCTGATACCACAAATCTCGTAACGGGGTTTGATCCTAAAAGTTTTCCTAGGGACGTTATTGTGTCGTGGACTTTCTCCGGGTCTACACGAAAAAATATCGGCTTTGCGACGTTCTTATACAAAAACCGATTAATTATATTTCTTGTTTTGATTAGATATTCTTTCACAAATTCTAGTGTCTATATTTTATCATTTTAAAAACTTGCCCTCCATAGTTTTGGTGAAGGGGTGGGCAAACGGCCAGGTTTTAACTAGTGCCGGCTCATCGGATTATAAAATCATTTGCGCTTATTTAAAAATTCAATCAAGTCTTTTTCCGTTTCAAATATACTATCTAAAGGAACTTTTATCATCGGGTTTAGTTTAGAGCCTAGAAAAGCAGCCCTGTTGTCAGTGTGCAGGCCAACTAAAAGTCTGTTTTTCTTTTCCAGGTGTTTTTGAGCGTAAGCGATTCCGAGTTCCACGCACGCGCCTTCATCAGGAACTCTGCCGTCTAATACGAAAAGAAAAATATCACAGTCCAAGACATTATCCCTATCTGTTACAAAAATAGCCCTTCTTCTTTCATCTTTTGCCATTTTGTCATAAAGAGGATTATCTTTCTCAACGCCGTCTCTTTG
>CAJVWL010000038.1 GCA_913009745.1 uncultured bacterium
AAGTACGAGCGTAATCCTCATTTGGCTTAATCTCACGTAGTGTGCTTAATTTTTTTATGTGACCTTCTTCAGTCATTATTTATAATATTCTTTAGATTTTTTATTGCGCGATGCTGAATAACTTTTACGGCTCCTTCGCTTTTTCCAATCGCCTTAGCTACCTCCTTATGCGTTAGGTCGTCCACAAACCTCATAATCAAAACATCTTGCTCTATCCCGCCAAGACTATTCATCGCCTTTAGAATTGTTTCCCACTCCATTTTCAATTCAACAATCTCTCCCAGCTGTTGCTTCTCAACAAAAAGATCGGGGGGCAAGCTATCTATACTGACGTCAGGCAACTTTTTCCTATATTGATCAATTACCGCATTTCTTGCGATTCTATAGAGCCAGCTGCTGAACGGATAGCCCCGGGAACGATATTGTTCTATATGTTCCCATGCACGCAAAAAGGTTTGGTGGGTTAAGTCTTCAGCTTCCTCACGACGGCCTACTTTTAATAGGATAAACCTGTAGATTTTGGGCAGATAATGGTCATAAAGCAGGCCAAAAGCTTCAGGCTCTCCACCTTTTGCCCGTTCTACTAATTTATGTTCATCCTCTAACATTTAAAACGGAATATACCCCTCATTGGTTACTGGGGTCAATGCCCCGCCTATTGAATAGGCCCCATAAGAAGGTCCAAGCCCTCCTGAATATTAGACGACTCACTCTCTATAGATTTTTGGTTAAGCGAATCCACCTTGGATGAAGTTGATGTTACCTGTGGGGTTACGGGATTTTGCTTGCTTATTGCTTTAGTCTGCCCAGTCTTCGTATCAACACTTTTTTCGGGCGAAGTATTTTTAATAACGTTAATACCTGAACTATCTATAACAACTGCGGACTTCGGCTTATTACTGCGTGTCTGTAGCGTTGAGTATAAATAAAAAGATGCAGCGAAGATGATAGCGATAATTATTATTCCGGTTTTTGGTTTCATGTTTTAGGTGATTTGATGTTTTATATACAATGGACAACTATGTGTAGATTCTAATTTCTTTTGAGCATATTTACAACATCAAAGTTTTTTCACGAAGTTTACGAAGTGAGACTTCGTAAACTTCGTGAGGTCGCGAGATATGAAGCTTTTTATAAACGGCTAAAACGTAGCATTTTAACGTTTTAGCCGTTTATTTCCATTCCTGCTCCTATCTTAACAAATTAGCTATAGCTAATTTGTTAAGATAGAAAGAATTAGACAAAATTAGGAAAAATCAGATTAAAATATTCCTGCCGTGGTTCACGGTAACCTTGTTCTCGCTTCCCATAAAACAAGAATTTTGTGAGAAAATAATATTATTAGAGCGGGTAAGGGGAATCGAACCCCTGTCTTCAGGTTGGAAACCTGAGGTAATAACCACTATACCATACCCGCGACTCTATAATTATGCCACCATTTACGATGTTATTAATACTTTTCGGCACAATTTTCAAGAATTGTACGCGAGCATATTCTATCAAAACTCATTAAGCTTTGCGAGCGCCGAAGAGTCGCACAAAAGAATTGCTTAACTGCAGAATCCCCTTGCGCTATCTATCCGGACCCAAATTCCAAATCCAATCTATAGTCCTCATCTTGCTATAGCAAGATGAGGACTATAGAAGTTATAATGCATTTATAATATATAAATGGTGCTTATGTTGATGCGCCCTCGGGAGGAATCGAACCTCCATCACGGAATCCGCAATCCCGCATTCTATCCGTTGAACTACGAGGGCAAGTGAGGAGAAGAATAAAAACGCAGTTTTTATTCTTTCCGAACGCAGGCATCGCAAGCAATGACGCCACGAGGGCAAGTGAGGAGAAGAATAAAAACGCAGTTTTTATTCTTTCCGAACGCAGGCATCGCAAGCAATGACGCCACGAGGGCAAGTGAGGAGAAGAATAAAAACGCAGTTTTTATTCTTTCCGAGCACGAACCTCACAAATAATAATACTCGGCTAAGCTTTATTATTCACATTATTGCGAAAAAGTTAAGGGCTTAATATGCAATGTCGTATTTGTTTTTATTATTACATTATTAAACTGCGTATTTTATGCGTGGTATAATTAGGTAGGATTAGATGGTGCGGAGTAGTCTAAGTTTCGAGATTTGTAATAATTATAAATCTATCCACACTTCATTTTCTAAAACAGGGTATTATGTAGTATAATAATGAAAAATATATAAGGTCGTTAGATATATAGGGTCGTTACGTATAATAAATAAAAATAATAAAAAATGCACAAAGTAATTAATAAAATGTTTAGGAAGATAGATATCGCCCTGGCATTTGTGGTTGCGGTTTTGATGGTTGGGGGATTTGGCGGAGTCGCTTATGTCTTGGCGTCATCCACCTCTACCTTCACGCAAACCATTAATCCTGGTACTCTCGCCGTGGATATTGTAGACGGTAGCTATGTTTCGGTAAGCAGTCCTGCCATGACAATGAATGCTACAACTTTCAGTTTCAACAGTCAGACAACTACCGGAACGTTTGGTACTGCCACGGAACAGCTTTACATCTCAAATCCTGATGCGGCAGACAATGGCTGGAGCGTAGCCATAGCAGCATTATCCACTACAGCCCTTTGGGATAGCGCAACGGCGACAAGCTTTGACTTTAACGACGCGTCTTCAACGGTTGACGGACCGGATGCAGACAGTTTTGCAGGGCAGATGACAATTGACCCATCAGGGGCAACGTTGGCAACAGGTCAGTGTTTGGTTTGTGCTGTCACTAACGTCACATTGGGATCTTCCGCATCTTATGATGAAGGTTCAATAGACAGCATTACACTTGTTACGGGAGCTCAGGCATCCGATGACATCGGCGACTGGACGATACGGGGTATCAGCATCAGCCAGACGATTCCGGCAGAACAGCCGGCTGCCAGCGATTACAGCATTGACCAAATACTCACAATCACCGCAGGCTAGTCTTATTTATTAAAGTAAAGAACTATGCTTAGTTTAAGCACTACAAATAAAATGATGCGGGTTGTTATCCTTGGCGTTGCAGCTTCGGTGGCTATATTATTTTCAGGCAATGTTTTTGCGATTCAGTATGGCGGTTTTGGAGGCAGGCCCGCATATCCAAGAGCAGACAATCCTCGCACGGAATCTATCTTCATCCACACGCTTAATCCAGGAGACAAGCAGGCAGAAGGGCTATTGGCGGTAAATAATTCCCCCGAGAAAAAGACAATGCTGATATATGCCGTTGATTCAACTCCATCTACCGGCGGCGCTTTTGCATGTAAGCAGTTTGGTCAAGATAAAAAAGATGTTGGCGCGTGGATTACACTTAAAAAATCAGAAGTAACACTTGACCCGGGAACTAATGAGCTCATACCCTTTGAAATTGTTGTTCCAAAGAGCGCAAGTGTCGGTGAACACAACGGGTGCATAGTCATTCAGGAAAAGAAAGAAAAGGTTGAAGGAAAAAGCGGAGTAAACCTGTCATTTCGCACGGGGTTACGAGTCGCAATAACCGTTCCAGGAGAACTCAAAAGAAACATTGAAATTATTGGATTTAGTGTAACGCCAAGAAATAATGGCGGCTTTTTTCTACGCCCACAGGTAAAAAACCTTGGCAATGTATCTGTTGACGCAGATGTTCAGGTTACAACGCGATATTTTTTCGGACCCGTATACATTAAACATGGCGGGCAATACCCAATCTTGCGAGGTGAGACTTCGGACTGGAACTTTGAATTAAAAAAGCCATTCTGGGGTGGTTGGTATCGTTCAAGTTTTGTTGTGGAATATGATGCAAATTCACAAGCAGGCGTTGGAGTGAAAAGCGGAGAGGCGCTTACGCGCATTAGCGGACCATCTGTCTATTTCTTCAGCTTTCCAACACTCGCAGGACTTGCGATAGAGCTATCTGTTCTTTTGCTGATTGTATTGGGCGTAGTACTCTTATTGTTCTCAAGGAAGCGCGAGAGGTGGATTAAAGAGAACTGGGTTTCTTATAAAGTGAAACCTGGTGAAGATATAAAATCTCTTGCCGAGAAATTTGATGTATCGTGGAAGCTTCTTGCAAGAGTTAATAAACTACAACCGCCTTATGCGCTTAAATCAGAAGGAAAAATTAAAGTCCCGCCGGGAAAGTAAAGACACCAAAGTACACGAACACAAATACGGAGCAATACTAAAAAAACGAACGTTTTTTGCTGCCACAAACCTCTTTTTTTCAAGAGAACGTTTTTTGTTTCCCTCAAAAAGACAATTTAGAGAATTACTCGTTTTTATTTTTGTTTTCGCGTGGGTATTTTTTGGCTGGCCGCAATTATGGCAAAATCCGCAAATTCCTCCAGGCCCCGAAAAAGTTAAGGCGGAGGAGATCGGAAGAGCGTCGTGTAGGGAAAGAGTGTAGATCTCGGTGGTCGCCGGATCATTAAAAAAAAAACAAAAACCAAAACATTGGCCAACACTTAATACAGTTATTATGGTGGAAAAACGACGCTGACACCGTTGTACCAGCGCTGACCTCGTACCCCTGTCTATGTCTCAGCCCACGC
>CAJVWL010000039.1 GCA_913009745.1 uncultured bacterium
GGGGGGGAGGTGAAAGGAGAGGAGGAAGAGGAGGGGTAGAGCAGATGAAGGGGTTGCGAGGGGTGCTCTTCCGATCTAAATTTATTTTTCATATTTTTTTTTTTTAATGATACGGCGACCACCGAGATCTACACTCTTTCCCTACACGACGCTCTTCCGATCTGTATTTAACAACATTAACGTTGTGTTCGTCAAGGGTTTTTGAAAAAATTGTTTTCCCGGTCTTTGGATCAGAAAGATAATACCAATACGGCGATGGCTTAGGATTGACGCTGGCCTCAATTGCATCTAAGCCGGGATTATCTATTGGACCGGGTGGAAGACCCTTATACCGATATGTATTATACAGTGAATTAATCTTTTTGTCTTCACTTGTTATCGGGACGCATGGACCTAATTTAATGTAGCATATTGACGCATCAATTTGAAGGGGCATATTATTTTTCAGTCTTTTTTGGATAATTCCCGATACAATCTTCCTATCGCTGAAGTTTGGTATCTCTTTCTCTATAAGCGAAGCTATGGTTAGAATCTTTTCAATATCACTACCGCTTAATCCGCCTGATATAACGGGTTCTATTTTGTCTTTGAAATTATCTAAAAACTTTTTCTTTACCACCTCAACTCCTGAAGGAATGAAAAATTCATAAGTGTCAGGGAATAAATATCCCTCAAGGTCGCTTGGCAACATTTCTCCCGAAAGGACTCCTGCATCCGATAAGCGCTTGTTGATATCAGAAACCGTCAACCCCTCCGGAATTGTAATGGTGACGCGAGGAGTTGGCGGAGGTTTTCTAAAATAGTGACTGACGGCTTGTGCAAGTATAACTAAAATTAAAACTACAGCCCAAATAACGAGGGCAAATATAAATTTACGCATCAAAATTTTGATTTATTTTCCGCAATGCCTTGGATAATACCCACAAGTATTGCTACTGTCAATAAATTTGATCCCCCATAACTTACAAATGGCAATCCAACTCCAATTACCGGCAGTAAGCCAAGTGCCGACCCGAGGTTTATTATAAAGTGCAAAGACAGCATTGTAGCCGTGCCCAGTGAAACAAATCGCGCAAAATTATTAGTGCTTCTTATGCCAAGCCGCAAAATACTATATATAAGAAAAAGGAAGGTTAATATGAGAAGCGCGCCACCAACCAGTCCCCATTCTTCCACAAATGCTGAAAATATAAAATCTGTCTGCGCGGCCGGCAAAAACCCAAGCTGAACCTGAGTGCCTTGCCCGAATCCTTTTCCAAATATTCCGGCAGATCCTATTGCTATCTTAGACTGTGCTACATTGTAATTTATCCCCAACCTATCTACGTTAGGCTGAAAAAGCGCGGCAATCCTCGCTTTTTGGTATCCGGCTAGCCCAAAATTCCACGCTATAACCCCTATGATTAAGATAATCAAAAGAGCCGAGAGAACATGGCGAAACGGCAAACCGCTTAAGATTAAATATCCAAACCATATTCCAAATAATATCAACCCCGTTCCAAGGTCGGGTTGGAGAATGATAAGAACTGCGGGAATTAAAAAATATATAAATGAGGCGAATATAACGCTCATACGCGCAATTGATACATGTTGTTTCGCAAAAAAACTTGAAAGAAAAATTATCAGAGCAATTTTCATAAATTCCGAAGGCTGTATTTGGAAAGAACCAAGCACTATCCAGCTTTTTGCGCCATGTATAGGCGATGCCAATAAAAGAACGGAGACAAGCAAAGCAAATGCGGAAAGATAAATGCTCCATATAACCCACCTGTAGCTAAAGGCGGCTCTTAGATTAAGGAATGGCAGACCAACCATAAATATAATGGCGCCGGTCGCCCATATCAATTGTCTGGTGAAAAAAGCGCCACCTGACGACATTAGCGTTACAAGGCCTATTGCTAAAAGCAAAAACGCTGAAACAATAACGCCGGCATCAAGCTTATTAGATAATTTTATATTCATAAATTTGATGTTCTTTTATTAAGATAACCTAATTTATATATGAAAGAAATAAAAACATTAAAGACCCGCAAACTTGCGGGTCTTTAATGTTTCTGCTCTTATCACTTTATTTCTCTGCAGACATCCGGACGACTACCTGTTTTCATTTATATAAACCATCATATGTACTTGATGTATCTTTATATGCCGGCGAATCCTACTTTCGCCATTACGACTATCATCGGTCCTGCATGCTTTCACTTCTCTGTTCGAAATGGGAAGAGGTGGGGCACATACAGGTAAATCACCGGCAAACAAAGGTACATCAAGCGTGATGCACATACAGCTTAGTCACCAGAAAAATCAGTAAAGAAACCTTGCTTACAATTATACATAGCGCGTTGATTAACTCTTAAATGGCCGGCTCCTCATATACTTAACGGTCTATTAGTACTTCTCGGCTAAAACGATTGCTCGTCTTACACCTAAAGCCTATCAACCTGATAATCTCTCAGGGACCTACATCTAATCTTGGGATGGGCTTCGCACTTAGATGCTTTCAGCGCTTATCCCGACCGAACATAGCTACCCAGCGCTTCAGTTGGTACCAAAGCTGGTAGACCAGAGGTTCGTTCAACCCGGTCCTCTCGTCACGTACATTCGACAAGCTCGGTATCGCGAGCAATGTCAAACGATTATCCCCTGTTTCCAGGAGCGTAGACTATATCTTCACCCTTCTTAACCATGAATCAAGAGAGGGTGACGGCGTATTACCTATAGATTCAGCTATGCATAAAAAACATAGTTCTGAGATTCTATAAGTCCGTTACACAATTGGTGTGTTGTGTAAACAAGTCGTTACGGGGTCAAACCTAAAATTTTGTACAGCTCTTGTTTGCTCTTTTTTCTATGTGCTTTGTAATTCTCGTTTTGGATTATAAGCACAAGATTGACGAGCTCTTTTAATTGCTGTTTGGAAAGTTTCTTAATATTTTCCTTGCGCAAAATTTCGCATGCTTTCAATAACGCTGCCGCTTGCACTTTCTTAAACTGAATATACGGCTGGAGATATAATAAAATATCACCAACTTGTTTGAATCCGTTTATGCGAAGCTCAGATATGCCGTCCTTACGACGTGAAACATATCCTATGCCAAGCACATCACAAATCCAGTGCAAGGGCTCTTCATGACGGGAATCTTGATATAGGCAGATTGTGGCCATAAAACGTATAGCACGTTTAGTGTCACTTCGCTTCTTCACTTGAAGCATAAGACTGCCATCACCATCAAGAAAACCCGCGATATACGCTATATCATTTTTAGGTCGACTTCCCACGGTATTACCTTAAAGAGGATTACGGTCCTCAATCGAATTATATCACACAAGAACCGAAAATGGATATAAATCTTGAACCATAACCATATGAAGGCTTCACCGTTATAAGCCGTATTGTCATCACAGATTTCTCTGTGAAGTAGCAATTACTTACTAGGGTCAACTTCCCTCAGATGTTTTACGCCTGCAGTAGATAAAGACCAACCTGTCTCACGACGGTCTAAACCCAGCTCGCGTACCCTTTTAATTGGCGAACAGCCAAACCCTTGGGACCTGCTTCAGCCCCAGGATAGGATGAGCCGACATCGCACAAATCTATTATTACTAATAGCTTGGACTATATCTTCACCCTTTCCGCAACTTACGGAGGAGGGTGCTGGCGTATTAGTGTTCCGTATATGGAACACTCCAATCCACTAATTAGCGGATTGAGTCTCTACGGGGTCAAACGAAAGTTTATATCGCATTGACGGAATAATGTACTGCTCAATAACTTTATTCAGCATAGGAACACTTTCTTTTAGGAAACGAATTCTATAGTACTTTTTGTCCTTGTTTAATCGCGCCCTAAGCCCTATTTCACGAAGATTATACAATAATCTCCGCTGATCTCGCAGACTAAACTGCTGCGTGTTCAGATAGACATCGTGTTTCCTTGTTTTACTTCCATCGTCCATAAACCACACTGCCAGTATAATTGGATCAAGCTTAAGATTTTTCGGTACGGTCTTTCTGCCGTTCACATAAAAATCCTCTAGAAGCTTCGTAAGTTCTGTATGCTGTTTCGTAAAAAACCTATACGCAAACCTGCCCTCACCGCCGACTCGTTTCTTTGGAGGTGACTCGACAAGGTTTTTAAGTACAGAGTATTTCCAGTCAACATACTCCTTTGCTTTCCATGAATGATTAATTTCAAGAAACGCATTAGACCTTCCGGGTATACGGCGTATATATCCGTCACCAAGAAGACTTCCAATTATTACTGATCTTTGTTTTTTCGTAAGACTTCCCACGGTATTGCCCATATATCATAAGTATATCACGATTTAGTAATAGACTTTTACTGGTTATATATGGGGTTCACCGTTATTAGCCAGTTGTTTTTGTAGCATATTTCTATGCTAGGCAAGATCGGAAGAGCACACGTCTGAACTCCAGTCACATTCCTTTATCTCGTATGCCGTCTTCTGCTTGAAAAAAAAAAAAAAAGAAATTAAAATAACAATGCAAAAAGAAAATATACACAGATTGACGCACGTC
>CAJVWL010000040.1 GCA_913009745.1 uncultured bacterium
TTTTCAAAGAAATTATTTTTTGCTTTTTCCGCTAATAATTCATCTGTTAATTTTGAATTATTGTCTTTCATTGCAGAAAGACTGTCTTCGGAGAGCTTTAGTGTTCTTTTAAGTTCGCCAACCTCATTACTAAAAGATGTATTCTTAGAATAAAATACCCATCCACCGTAACCGATAATAATTAGTTCAATGATGATAATTCCTATGAGTATATGCGTCTCTTGAGAGGCGAGTTTAGAAATAGGCGATTTCATAAAGATGATTGTAGCATAATATTTTTCATACTATTTTTTAAAACTCCCTAAAAGACAAGAGCGTCCAAACAAACTTGGTGATGATCCAATTATATAATTAACCACTTAATCGCAAGAAGGTTGTAATTGTAATTATTAACTTTTTATTCTTTACATATGCCCCCACTATGGCTTATTAATAACAATAGGCCAAAGCACATATAAAATAAAATAAGGGAGGTGATGGAGTTGTTTAAGTTAGGCGACTTGGTGGTGTGGAACTACGCGCCCTGTGACCCAAGCGGACCATATGAATACCTAGTAAACCATAATGGATGGGGGGTGCACGACACGATTGAAGACAGTCTTTTGCAATATGAGCCGCCGCCATATGAGATAGTAAGGATTCTTCCGTGCGAGGTTGTAGCACGCAGCGTAAATGTATGTCCCATTGTTGCGTTGTCGGATATCGGACATCCGCAGATTGTGGGAGTTCTGATGACCAATAAAGCAAATGCTGACGTGGATATACACGAGTTCTCTGGAAAGCTATTCAAAAAAGTCTCTATTTTGCTAGCTCCATTGATGCGCCGTAAATATAGGCGCCTCGGAGACAAACTGTATTTGAAATATAGGCCCTGAGGGCTGCCAATGCGATTGGCGGTCCTCCTTATTTTATAAAACACACAAGAGGTGTTATTATGAGTTTATGGAGCAGGAAATTTTAAAAAGACTTGAAGAAAATGAGAAAAAGCTCGAAGCGATTTATGTATCGGTTGAGAAGACCAGAAAATATTTTATGTGGACATTGATAATAAGCCTTGGTTTTATAATAGTTCCGCTTATTGGGCTAGCGTTTGTTATACCGAAATTTCTTGCGACCCTAAGCCTTAGCACAATGGGACTTTAAGGAAAATCACCTTTCATACAGTTTTTCTGGATTTATTAATATGCAGTTATATATTGCATCTCAAGTACTGTTGCTATAGGCAAGCTTAGACCCATATACTGTCTATATGGATAAAAGCGCAGTTGATAGTAAGCATGAGTTTCATACAGCCCCCGCTGAATCTTCGCCGGATGATGAGTTTAAGGACGGCGAATTAAACAAACCCAAAAAACCTTTAAGGTATTTTAGTGTTGTGATAGGCGTTGTCGTAATTGTCGGCCTTGTTTATATGTCCGGTATTAGCCAGGCATTATTCTATAAACGAACTCAAGTCGGTATTTTTCAAAGGGGCTTAAAAAGCGTTATTAATGAGAAAGAATTAGTCATACCTATTAAAGTTTTTGTTTTTAAGAACGACAAAGGTTTTGGATCAAGCCGGTCAAGCGCAGAGATAGAACAAATGATAAAAAATGCGTCAGAGATATGGAAACAAGCCGACATTAAGCTAAGCTTAGAAGACGTGGTGAATGTTAGTGCAAGCCGTGACGAGATGGCATCTTTCCTCAAGTCACCGCAATCTTTTATAAAAACCCTTGATGGTTATGATTATAATAATATAAACCTGTTCCTTATGCGGTCATTAATAGGCATGGAAAACGTCAACGGTGTAGCATTTCCGGGAATACGCACGGTCGCGGTTGCCGATTTTACAAGCGTATATGATTTTCGCGTGTTTGCCCACGAAGTAGGACACGTGCTTGGTTTAGGGCATACAAGAAATGATAATGGACTACTAATGTATAAGGGAGCAAACGGTTTTGAAATCACAAAAGATGAAGCGTTATCGGCGCATAACGCCGCTTACGATTTAGCTCCTATGAAATAACATATTATGAGGCTTTTAAAAGTTTTTATCATCGTTTTTGTACTCGCCGCAGGCGCGGTGATATTTCGCAGCTATATCCCGCTTTCTAATTACTTAAGCCCTATAACTCCGGGAGTTAAGGAGGAGGCTACCCGGAAGATTCTTCCAAGGAAAAGCGCTACAACCGTCCCTAAAGTTCAAGAAACGAACACAAGTACAAAAGACTCCGCAATAGCCAAAAGCGTGCCGGTTTCCGAAGCGCCACCGCTTGAGAAGAAAAAAGATATAGAGAAAATCGCGCCAATTAAGCCGTTGCGTACTTCACAAGAAGAGCAATCTTCGGCACTAACGAATTCCGGAGTCATTTTTAATACAAATCTGCAGAGAGCGTTAAATATATTACCTCCGTTAAAAGAAAACGTTGTTCTTGATAAAATTGCCGAGGCAAGGATGAAAGATATGTTTGAGAAACAGTATTTTGAGCATACTTCACCAGCGGGGGAGAGCGCCAGCAGCATCGCCAAGAACTTAGGATATGAATATATATCCATAGGAGAGAACCTCGCGTTGGGTAATTTCAAGAACGATGAAAAGCTTGTAGACGCATGGATGAATAGTCCCGGACACCGTGCGAATATTTTAAATAAACGATTTCAACAGATTGGCGCAGCGGTTGGCGAAGGTGTTTTTGACGGCAGAAAAACATGGATTGCTGTTCAGATTTTCGGATTTCCACTCTCCGCTTGCCCCAAAATAGATGTTTCGCTGAAAGACGAGATTGAAACCAGAACGAGCGAGCTAAAGGTGATGGAGACAACCCTCTATACTATGAAGACGGACATAGAATCAACTTATCCAAAGTATGGAAGTTCCTATAATCAGAAAGTTGAAAGTTATAATTTGTTGGTTAGTAAATATAATACAAGGCTTTCGGAGTTGAAAAGCTTAATCAGTGTTTACAACTCGGAGGTTAGGGCTTTTAACACATGTTTGTCGGGGGCATAGAGATTATTGTACGTGGTATAATGTTTATGGAAACCTATTGGCTTAAATAAATAAAACACAATGGAAGACGTATACGGTGAGTTAAAGCAAATTATTAATGGCGATGTTGCGCTTGACGAAGAAACGCTTAAGGCATACAGCAGTGATGCAAGTCTTTTTAGAGTTATGCCGAAGGCCGTTGTTTTTCCTAAGGATGTTGACGACATAAAGGCGCTGGTTCGCTTTGTAGCTGATAAGAAAAGCGCCAACCCGGAGCTTTCACTTACGGTTCGTTCCGGCGGGAGCGATATGTCTGGAGGACCGTTGAACGACTCTATTATTGTTGACGTAAACAAGTATATTAATCATTTCAAGGAAGTCGTGCATGACAAGCGGTTTTCTGACGGGGGAGGATATGCCACCGCACAACCCGGAATGTTTTATCGTGATTTTGAGAAGAAGACACTTGCCGAGCATTTATTGATGCCGTCATATCCCGCGTCGCGAGAAATAAGCACAATTGGCGGAATGGTTGCGAATAATGCCGGAGGAGAGAAAACATTGAAATACGGTAAAACTGAAGATTATGTCTTACAGTTAAAAATGGTTTTGCGAGACGGGAATGAATACGTGTTTAGGTCCTTAAATAAAAGTGAATTGGATGCAAAAATGAAACTCAAAACCGTTGAGGGAGAAATATATAGTGAATTATACAAACTTATTAGTGAGAACAATGCAATTTTAAAAAAAGCAAAACCCAAAGTTTCAAAAAACTCCGCAGGATATTATCTTTGGAATGTATGGAACGGCGATAAACAAATATTTGATATTCCAAAGCTTATCGTCGGTTCTCAAGGGACTTTCGGGATAATAACAGAGATTACTTTTCGTTTAATAAAACCAAAAGAGCATTCTACGCTTCTTGTTATTCTATTAAAAGATTTGGATAAATTAGCAGATGTAGTTTTGAGGGTGTTGGAGTATAAACCAGAGAGCTTTGAGTCATATGACGACCACACGTTGAGGGTTGCCTTAAAATTTCTTCCCGATATGATAAAACTTCTTGGCGCAAAGAACCTCATTTCGTTGGGTCTGCAATTTTTACCGGAGTTTTGGATGGTTATAACCGGGGGCGTTCCAAAACTATTCCTTGAAGCGGAATTCACGGGAGATTCAGAGAGCGAGATATATGAAAAAGCGCGCGCGGCACAAAGCGGCCTAAAAGAATTTGGAGTTAAGACGAGAATAGCTAAGAGCGATAAAGAGGAACAAAAATATTGGACAGTCCGAAGGGAAAGTTTTAATTTGCTTCGCCATCATGTTAAAGGAAAGCAAACAGCTCCGTTTATAGATGATATTATTGTTCGTCCGGAAAAATTACCGGAATTTTTGCCTAAATTGACAGATATTATGAATAACTACGACCTTATATATACAATTGCCGGTCATATTGGCTACGGCAATTTACATATCATTCCCTTGATGGATATATAGAATCAGAAGTCTAAGAACATCATAACTTAACTTTCTGAAAAAGTATAA
>CAJVWL010000041.1 GCA_913009745.1 uncultured bacterium
AAGATGAGTTAGATGATGTGGATGGGAGGATCGAGGGTGAGTGTGCAGTCAGCTGTGAGGGATGGGTGAGGTGAGACGGGACGGTGAGAAGGAGAAAGACGATGATGATTCCAAGGAGGAGGTGGGAGAGATTCGACATCTCGTAAGGCTCGGAGGTGGAAGGGGAGCGGGGGGAAGAGGTGAAGCACACGAAGAAAAGAAAAAAAGAAAAAAGAAAATAGAGAAATTTTTTTTTTCAAGCAGAAGACGGCATACGAGATAAAGGAATGTGACTGGAGTTCAGACGTGTGCTCTTCCGATCTATCTAGGGTGGACCTAGGGAGAATCGAACTCCCGTCTGTGCAATGCGAATGCACTATTCTGCCACTGAACTATAGGCCCGAGTGAGGAGTGAAATAATTATACAGAATATAGTTATTTCTTCCGAGCGATGGGCATACAACTATTCCTGAAGGGGATGTTATAGGCCCGAGTGAGGAGTGAAATAATTATACAGAATATAGTTATTTCTTCCGAGCGATGGGCATACAACTATTCCTGAAGGGGATGTTATAGGCCCGAGTGAGGCTGCTGTAATTATTCATGGGGAAATTATGTCCCGCCACAACAAGCTATAGAATATATTACTTAGACACCTTTTTGCAATCATTTTCAATATATAGTCCCCTCTTTCAGAAATGAGTATCCGTGACCATTATAACCTTCGTGACGATCGTCAAAAAGGTTATAATGGAAAAAATTGCGGAACTAACGAACGTTTTTGGAATTTTCGTAGGTTTAAAAACGCCAGAGGGCGTTTTTGTGTTTTAGGGCTAAGACATCTACGTGTTCGCCCGAACGTTTTGAGGGGCAAAATATTTTAGGGTGGACCGTAGGGGATTCGAACCCCTGACCTCTTGTATGCCATACAAGCACTCTACCAACTGAGCTAACGGCCCAATATCAAGCTATACATTAGCTCACATATATAGCTACTTCAAGGCATACAATCAACTCAGTTTTGTGGTATACTGGACTAGTGGCTGAGAGATATAAGAGAAATCCTAATACTAAGTGCTTGATTTGCAATAATCCTATCTATAGAAGACCCGCAGAAATTCATAGAAATCATGGAAGAGTTTTTTGTGGTCAGGTTTGTTATGGAATATCTTGCAGAAAAGAGAAGCCCTGTGTCGTTTGCAAAAAATTGATTCTTGCAAGTGAAAATAAAAAGACTTGTAGTAGAAGTTGCGCAAACAAACGCAGAGTTGGTATCAAATACAAAATTGGCAGTCCTCAAGATAAGGTTAAAAGCCAGAGAAGCCTAAAGATTAGATTAATAAACCTTAGAGGAAAGAACTGTGAAAGATGTGGCAGCAATAAATATGAAATTTTACAGGTACACCACAAGAATAGGGATAGAGAAGATAATAAACTTGAAAATTTAGAGATAATATGTCCAAATTGTCATGCGGAAGAGCATTATTTGAAAAATAGTTGGCTCAATAAGAAATAAACAGTGGCATGGAGGGGAACCGGCTGGATTAGGAGCTTGTCTTGAAAACAAGTGGTCCGCAAGGGCTTGTGGGTTCGAGTCCCACTCCCTCCGCACATAAAGCAAAAAACTCCCCTTGCGGGAGTCTTTGCTTTATTATTTCCATCCCAATTTTGGCATGAGTTTCTCTTGGACTATTTTCATCAATTCGGTTATCTGCATCCAGAAGAAAGACCATATCCAGATAAAGATTATGAATCCGAGTGATATGCTTGGCATCAGAATCCCGAAGAACGCCAAAAGACTAGCTATTATCTGGGTTGTAAATGTTGCCAGAATAACCTGCTTACTCGGTAGAAAGCGGAACCACCTTTCTTTCGTATGAGCGACATATATAAGCATGTGTCCGGAAACGGTAAGCTTAAGAAAGAACATCGTTTGGACAACCGGAAGTGATAAATGAAAAACATTGAGGGCTAGGAAGAAAAGAATTAGGCTATTCGCTATACCCGTAATGCCAAAAAACATACTAAGCGAGAAGCGTTCGCGGACATTTATTTTCGCGGGATTTGACAATGCCTTGACCCTGTCAAAAGCAAGCGTAACAATCGGGACATCATTTAGAAACGCAAGAAGAATAAGCTGTATCGGTATGAGTGGATATGAACGATATGCAAGGCCTATTACAAGAACTGTTATTATCAGCCGAAAACTCTCCGAGATGCGGTAAACCGAATAACTGTAAAGTCTGGTAAAAATTTTTCGTGATTCAACAAGGGCGTCTCTTATAACGGCAAGTCCGGGCAAAAGAAGAACTATGTCGGCGGCACTCTTTAGCGCATCTACGGCATTCTTTACCGCTATTCCAACGTCGGCCGCCTTGATTGCCGCGATATCGTTAATACCGTCACCGGTGACGGCAACTATATGGTCCTTTTTTTCTTGCTCAACTAACCTATATTTGTCTTCCGGCAAAACTTCGGCAAAAGCAACTATGCGAGACAGCGCATCCGAGTTTGCAAGAGCATATTCCATCTTATCCCTAGAATATACCTCCCCTTTTAATCCTAATTCCGAAATGATTCTCCTGGTAATAGCGATGTTGTCGCCCGTCAGCATTTTTACATCAATACCCTGCTCTCCTAAAAATGCAATTATATTCTTTGCATCCGGGATAAGAGGGCTGGTTAAAAGCAGTATGCCGACTAGCGTCATACTCCCCTCCGCTTCTGACGCTCCGAGCGCAACCGCGATAGACATAAATCCCTGCTCCGCGGCTCGCTCAATATCATTTTCAAAAGTCCTTTGTTCATCTTTTGTCATTTTTGCAAATGACAAAATAACTTGAGCGGCGCCTGCCGAAACGGTAACGGTTTTATTATTCTCATAAATAATTGCCGTAGCGTGCTTCCTCTTAGAGTCTGCGGGAATAATCTTTATAGGTTCTTCTTTTACCGCAACACCAAGGTCTTTCCCCTTTGCGGTAATCGCCAGGTCTATTGGACTCCTTCCTGGATTTAACGCGGTAAGAACAGCATAAGAGATAACGTCTTTTTTAGAATAATGTCCGTATGGAATGATTTCTCCAATAGTAATTTCGTTCTCCGTAAGCGTTCCGGTTTTATCAGTCAAAAGAAGATTAACATCAGCCAAGTTTTCAAGTGATGCAAGTCTGCGGATAATAACATGCCGTTTCGCCAGCTCCAATGTACCGATACTTATAATTAATGTCATCACGGTTGGAAGAGCAATTGGGATGCCGGCGATAAGCAGACTCAAATCAAGCGTGAGAAGCTCCTGTATTGGATAATGAACTGCAATGAAAAATGCAGTCAAAATGGCAACGGAGATGAGGCTTATGATGATAAGAAAACGCGCAATGCGAATGATGTCCTTTTCAAGCTCACTCCTCTTGTCCGCCTTTTCTACAAGTGAGATGGTCTTTCCAAAATAAGTATTCTCTCCCGTGGCAATTACCTTCCCTATCATTTTTCCTGTTGATATAAAGGAACCGGAGAATGCCTTGTCGCCTTTTTTCTTCTCTTTCGGGAAAGATTCACCCGTCAGTACCGACTCATTAATTGTTATATTGTCAGCCTCTATGATTTCCATGTCCGCCGGAACCAAGTCGCCAACCGTAAGCTTGACTATGTCTTCGGGGACGATGAGATGCGACTCTACGTTTTGCCATACACTATCACGCAGAACACGGACATTAATGGCAAGCTTCTCGTTGAGTTTTTTAACCGCATTGTCCGTTTTCCACTCGTGCCAGAGATCTATGACAATATTAAATAAGAATAGGAAAAATATAATATAAACATCAAAAGTTTTGTGCCCCAGATACGATAGGAGTGTCGCGGCAAGAAGCATCAAGGATATTGGAGATAAAACCATAGCCACGGTCTTTTTAAGGAAGACTTGCTTGTCTTCCATTATTTTATTTTGACCGTATTTATTAATTCTAATCTGCGCCTCCTTTGATGAAAGTCCTTTCGTCATTATCTATATTGTATACCCATCAACGCATCGCGCGAATTACATAAAGCGGGGTTTTATATTTTATTGAAAATCGTATGAAAAAACACAACGGAAAGCATATGAAAGACACGACAAGATACCATTATAACCTTTCTGACGATCGTCAGAAAGGTTATAATGGCTTTAGTTTTGTGAATTGTTTAGTATTCTTAAAATATGGCTGAACTGAAAAACAAAAAGGTTGGACTTGCGTTAGGCGGAGGAGGAGCGCGTGGGTTGGCGCATATCGGGATAATTAAAGTCTTGGAAAAAAACAATATCCCAATAGACTTTATATCCGGCTCAAGTATCGGGGGGCTAATAGGCGGATTTTACGCAACAACAAAAAACATAAAAGAAATAGAAGAAATTGCGCTATCAACTAACTGGAGGCAATTACTCTCGAGATCGGAAGAGCACACGTCTGAACTCCAGTCACATTCCTTTATCTCGTATGCCGTCTTC
>CAJVWL010000042.1 GCA_913009745.1 uncultured bacterium
AGGAGGTAGAAGTACAGGTATGAGTGTAGGATACGGATAAAGGAAAGGGAATGGAGGTCAGACGTGTTTTTTTTTTCAAGCAGAAGACGGCATACGAGATAAAGGAATGTG
Organism: uncultured bacterium; assembly: GCA_913009745.1. Classification (GTDB taxonomy): domain Bacteria; phylum Patescibacteriota; class Minisyncoccia; order UBA6257; family Colwellbacteraceae; genus CAJVWL01. Next base: position 112 of record CAJVWL010000042.1, read on the forward strand.
ACTGGAGTTCAGACGTGTGCTCTTCCGATCTCTCCTTGTGGTGCTCGCCCACGAAACCACAGTATCGACACTTCATAGCTTCCCCTTTCTTTTATGGGTATATGTTTCTATATCACAAACATACCGCAGTGTCAATACTGCGGTATAGATTGAAATTGTTAGGAAGCAACTACTCCACCTCTATCCCCATACTCCTTGCGGTTCCCTCTATGATTTTCATAGCCCCCTCAATGTCATTTGCGTTTATGTCTTCCATTTTTTTCTCGGCAATCTTACGGATATCTGCCCTACTAACCTTGCCAACCTTATCTTTGTTCGGAGACCCGGAGCCCTTTTCTATGTTTGCAGCTTTCCTTAAAAGGTCTGATGCAGGAGGTGTCTTTAATATAAACTTGAAACTCCTATCTTCATAAATAGTGATTTCTGCAGGAATAATGTCGTTCCCCATGTCTTTTGTCGCTTCATTAAATTGAGAACAAAAATCTTGAATACTAACACCGTGCTGCCCTAGAGCCGGACCAATAGGCGGAGCAGGATTCGCTTTACCTGCTTCTATTTGCAGCTTAAGAGTTGTCTTTACTTGTTTTGCCATATTTTTATATGAAGATTTATATTTTCTTTATTTGGAGTGAGTCCAATTCTACCGCAGTATCTCTTCCAAAGACGGGAACCATAACCTTAACTCTTCCCTTTTCTTCGTCAACCTCTGAAACCTTGCCATCATAATCTTTGAACGGACCATCCGTAATCCTGACCGTTTCACCAACTTCCACTTCAACGGTAAACTTCGCCTCATCATTACCCATGCGGGACATCAAGGATTCAACTTCATCATATGACAGCGGCGTTGGATTTGTCGCATCTGCGCCAACAAATCCAGTAACTCTCGGCGTGTTGCGTACAACGTACCACGAATCCGGCTCCATAATCATTTCGACGAGAACATAGCCGGGATAAATCTTTTCTTCAAAGTTTATTCTCTTGCCGCCGCGAATCTTAATCTTTTTCTCCTTTGGAACAATGATTTTAAAGATTTTATCACCCATCGCTAAAGAGTCCACGCGTTGTTTTAGGTATCGCGCAACAGCATCTTCATATCCTGCATAAGTGTGAACTGCATACCAGCGATGTGTTTTAGTTTCCTTTGACTGTAAGTTATTAGAATCCATATTAAACTAGAATGGCTTTATTATATGTTTCAAAATTGTTGAAAAAATATAGTCTAAGGCGCCCAAGAATGCCGCAACAATAAGTGATATAACTATTACAACGCCCGACAAGCGCAATGCCTCTTCTCTGCTAGGCCAATTAATACGCTTAAACTCCCTCTTTAGGTCTTCTATAAATGATTTTATTTTCTGGGACATTAAATTAATTTTTCAACTGGGATAATAACGGATTATGGGATAAGATTCAAGCCTTGTTATATATCCAAGTTCTTTACTGAAGCCGCATGAATCTGTATGAAGCGTTTTCGTGGGCCAACCTCACCGCCCATAAGGATATCAAACATACGGTCTGCCTCTCTTGCATCCTCAATCGTTATTCTTCTCATACTGCGTTTTTCCGGATCCATGGTTGTCTCCCATAGCTGACTCGGATTCATCTCTCCAAGACCTTTATATCTTTGGATATTTCCGGCATTTTCATTTCCTCCCTCACCGGTAATCCTAGCTTTTTCCTCATCGTTATACGCGTATGTAACTTTTTTGCCTTTCTGGATTCTGTAAAGCGGCGGTTCCGCAACATAGAGATACCCGCTTTCTATAATTTTGGGAAAATATCTAAAGAACAGGGTTAGAAGAAGCGTCCTTATGTGTGCTCCGTCTATATCGGCATCTGTCATAATAATTATTTTGTGATAACGAATCTTTGACACATCAAAATCATCAGCAATCGCAGTACCCATTGCAACCACTAAAGATGCGACCTCTTTATTGGCTAATAATCTATCCAATCGCACTTTTTCCGCATTCAAAATCTTCCCGCGAAGCGGAAGTATGGCTTGAGTTCTTCTGTCCCTGGCTTGCTTTGCGGAACCGCCTGCAGAGTCTCCTTCAACTATAAATATCTCTGCATCCTCTGCTTTTGTTCCTGACTGGCAATCAGCAAGCTTGCCGGGAAGCGTTAATCCGTCTAGGACGCCTTTTCTCAAAACCGTTTCCCTTGCAGCTTTTGCCGCAAGTCTCGCTCGCGCCGCCAGGAGTGTTTTATCAATAATAGAACGCGCGTTAGATGGATTCATCTCAAAAAAGTCTCTCAATGCCTGGCCCACAACCGCCTCCACCGCGCTTCTTGCCTCGGTGTTCCCCAGGCGCGCCTTAGTCTGACCTTCAAATTGCGGGTCCTTTAGCTTAACCGATATGAGGGCTATCATTCCTTCTCTTACGTCATCTCCGGTTAAGTTCTCTGTCCCCTTTTTAAAATAGTTATTTGACTTTGCATAATCATTTAACGCTCTCGTTAGTGCCGATCTAAAACCCGTAACGTGCATACCTCCGTCAATCGTGTTGATGTTGTTCGCGAAGCTCAACTCAACCGTCTCATTACCGCTGTTATAACTTACGGCAACCTCAACGTCCAATCCCTCATATTCTTTATGCACATAAAAATTGCTGCTGATAATCACCTTGTCTCCATCGTCATTCAAGTAGTCCGCGAACGACAGCAGTCCCCCGTCAAAACGGTAACTATAATATGACGGCTTTTCCTGTCGTTCATCTATTAGCGTTATCCTTAACCCCTTTGTTAAATATGCCTGCTCGCGAAAGTGGTCAAGTATTTTTTTTCTATCAAATTTAATCTCTGAAAAAATTTCTGAATCGGGAACGAAGGTTATCCTAGTTCCATCTATCTTGCACATTGCGTTATCCCGCGTTTTCTTGACTTTAGACACCGCCTTACCCTTTTTGTATTCTTGTGTATATAAAACTCCGTCGTGGCACACTTCCGCAAGAGCGGTTTCGGACAATGCGTTTACCACAGAGAGTCCAACACCGTGAAGTCCGCCGGAAACCTTATATGACTCTCCTCCAAATTTCCCACCCGCGTGCAGGGTCGTCATTACTGTCTCCAGCGCGGATTTCTTGGTTTGCTTATGAAAATCAACGGGAATCCCTCGTCCATCATCGCGAACACTCACGGTATTATTCTTCAAAAGCCTTACCTCAACATTTTTAGCAAATCCCGCCATTGCCTCATCAATAGAGTTATCAACAATTTCCCATACAAGATGGTGTAATCCCGAAGGACCCGTAGATCCTATATACATTCCCGGACGCTTTCTGACCGGCGCGAGTCCCTCAAGTACATATATATCCTTTGCGGTATATGTTACTTTTTTAGGCTCAGACTTTGCTTTCTGAACTGTTTTTTTTACTATTTTTTCATCCTTCTTTTTAGTCATAATAAAAGACAGCACACTAACTGTCAGCACTATAATAATACCAAAAAGACCAACTTAGTTCAAGTCCATATTTAGCTTGTTTTTGGCTTATATAAAAGCTTTTTGGGGAAATCTGCTACCTTACTTTTAATACGAATTTGTTCTGCAAAAATTTAACAATTTTATCAAATTCCCTATTAACAACATCGTCGCTTAGGGTTTTTTTATTGGATTGAAATACAATACGAAATGTAAAATGTCTCTGATCGTAATAATCTATCAAGTCAACGTCTTGAATATATTTAGCTTTGACCAATAGTATTGCGGATAGAATATCGCTTACGGGTGTATTTTCGCTCATTTCAATAGAAATATCCCTCATTATCGCAGGATATTTCGGAATCGGCTCAAACTCATACTCTCCCTTTATTAATGGAAGTAGTGCGTGCAGATTAATCTCCGCAATTGCAGACCCTTTATCAATAGCTTTTATACTCCCTATTGTTGTTTTGTTGACGTACAGTTCAACTCCTGATTCTATCGGCTTTTCCGAAAACGTAACAAGGCCGCTACCGTGCAGTAATTGCTCAACCGCGCCCTTTAGTTCAAGTATAACGTCTCCGCCTTTTTTCTTTAACGCCATTCCCAGGTGAAGCTCTTCGCCAAACTTGGTATAAACATTTCCAATTTCAAACACTCTAATAACGCCGAAAAATCGCGCATTTTGTTTTAGGGAATTTTTTAGCCAATACTCTAAATTTGTACGCATATATCGCTTGTTACTCGCTATGGGATTCTCTAACTCACACGCGTTTTTACCGGGCTCCGGAACAAATGAATAGCTGTAAACTTCATCATATCCTATATGTATT
>CAJVWL010000043.1 GCA_913009745.1 uncultured bacterium
CGACCACCGAGATCTACACTCTTTCCCTACACGACGCTCTTCCGATCTCCCGGATGAGGCAACCGACATTGTTCGTCTTTTTCCAAAAAGACAGCAGCAGACACTGTTGAGAAATCTAAAAGACCAGTTGAAAATCAATGTTGCTGCACTGCTTAAATTTGACCCGGAAACGGCAGGAGGCGTAATGAATATAGACTATATTCAGGTTGATGAAGATGACAGCATCTCACAAGTTGCAAAACAGTTTAAGGTGCACGAGAAAAGAAGCGGACATCTGCCGACCATTATTGTTCTTAGTGACGGGAAAATAATAGGGTATATCCCCGGCCATGAATTGGGATTTGCAAAATTAAGAGAAAAGGCGAAAAAGTATGTAAAAAACATCAGAACTATAAAATATTCAGCGGGGCAAAAAGAAGTAATAAACTTCTTCCACTCACATCCGCACAATAAATTGGTTGTTCTGGGGCCAAACAAAAACGTGGTTGGAATAATTTATTCAGACGATATATTGCAGTTGTTGCATAAACGTGAGTCCGAGTCATTATATGAATTTGCCGGTGTTTCGCATGAGGAGAACGTACAGGACAATATTATGCGCAAGGTGGGGTTTAGATATAGGTGGCTGATTATTAACCTTGGCACGGCGTTTCTTGCCGCATTTGTCGTAAGTATGTTTGACTCCACGATATCAAAATATGTCATCTTAGCCGTCTATATGCCCGTTGTTGCCGGAATGGGAGGAAATGCGGCAACGCAGACTCTTGCCGTTATGGTACGCGGTTTATCTCTGCGACAGATTAATTTATCAACTATTTGGAGAACTCTGTATAATGAGGCAATCTCCGGATTAATAAATGGCGCAATAAATGGAGTAATTGTCGCCTCCGTCGTTTTGTTTCTCGGACAGGGCATTAGGTTGGCGCTAATCATCGCTGTGTCAATGATTCTCAGTCTTATGACTGCCGGAATATTTGGAACCATAGTACCGCTTATAATGCAAAGACTCGGCAAAGACCCAGCATCCTCTGCCACAATATTTATTACAACAGCAACGGATGTACTTGGGTTCTTAACATTCCTCGGATTGGCAACAATTTTCCTCGGATAGGGTCACCACAGGATACCGTATCGCCGTCAGTTATTCTGTCCAACTAAATTATCAAACTTGGAAATAAGCCCTCTATATTCATCGCTCAATGAATTTATTGTATCCGCCTCCGTATTCATGTTCTCTATGGTTTTTTTAATCTTGTCACTTTTAGCCTGGCTTCTGTCTCCGCTCAATCGCGATTTTATAAGTTCCAGTAAATCGTATGTATAATTATTATAATTAACCAATCTTTGCACTAGCTCCGACCCAGTTGTTATTGCCTGTAATCCCACACGAGTGGCTTGCTCCGGCCTTACGTCATTAATGTTTTTTAGCATGTTCCCTAGTTCTTCTGAAAGCGCGGTCGCTGCATTTCTAATATTTGAATTGCGCTTGATTTCTTTTACAACAAGCTTGAGACCGGTTGAATAATCACCTACACGATCTGCTTCGCTAATTAATCCCAAGTCTTTTCTGGAAGTTTTTATCAAGCTCACTATTTCTTCTGCAGCATCGCCGGCACGTGAACGCGCTTTCATAAACTCGGGCGGTGTATATACGGCTGAACCATTATTGCTCGCCGTATTAGCCGGTCTTGAAAAATAACTCAAGGCTCCCACGGTCACCGCTGTGACCAAAATAACCAACAATATGGCGTATAATTCCTTGCGATATGTGCTTATAAACTCCTTTAATCTATTCATAATGCCTTGCAATAGCATACAATATCACATATTATCTTACCGTATAATGACTATTGGGAATAGCTTGTGGAAGAAGTAGCGGCGGTGGCGCAATTGTAGAACGTTTGCTTGCCGCCGCATCGCTCGGCTAAAATGAATACACGAGCATGTTCATTTTTCCTCACTCGCGGCGGTGGCGCAATTGTAGAACGTTTGCTTGCCGCCGCATCGCTCGGCTAAAATGAATACACGAGCATGTTCATTTTTCCTCACTCGCGGCGGTAGTTCAGTTGGTAGAACATCTCGTTGCCAACGAGAAGGTCGCCGGTTCGATCCCGGTTCGCCGCTCCAGCTAAAGACTAATTTATCACTATTAATATTTATTGTTAAAATATGCTATACGGGGGCATAAGCTAATTGGTAAACTGCGGGTCTCCAAAACCCGTCTTCCAGGTTCAAGCCCTGGTGCCCCCGCAAGAATATTGGAATAATTTTTCCACCTCCAATCAATATAAATATAATAATAAAATTTTAAAATGGCCATAAAAAACATAAACGGTAGCCTGGGGAAAACCACTATAAATCGTTCTATTATAATATCCATATTAGTAGTTATCGCTCTAGCATCAATATATATTATGCTTGGTGGGAAAACTACTAGAGATAACAACACAAAAACAACAAAAATGGAAAATACACAAAATGGACTGGGAGTAGAGGTGCTCAAAGCAGGAACAGGCAAAGAAATACAAAATGGAGAGATTGCCGTCGTTAATTATGTAGGTACCCTTGAAAATGGAACAAAGTTTGATTCAAGTATTGACAGAGGAGTCCCGTTCAAGTTTACGCTAGGCGCGGGGCAGGTTATAAAAGGATGGGATATGGGCGTGCTTGGCATGAAGATAGGCGAGAAGCGGCGCCTTAAAATACCCCCGGAACTTGCATACGGCTCAAGGGGAGTCGGGCAAATACCGCCGAATTCTACGCTAATCTTTGACGTAGAGCTTGTTAATATTCAATAGATTGCCGGTTATTAATAAAAAATAAAAACGCCTATAAACGATTTTATTTTTTGTACTTTACCTTTACAAATTTTCTTCTGCCGACCTGCAATAAAACTCCCTGCGGTAAAATCTTTATATCTTTTTTCGGATCTATTATACGCATATCATCAACCCTAACGCCCCCCTGTTCAATTAAACGCCTTGCTTCGCTGTTGCTTTTTGCGGTTCCTGAAGCAACAAGCAAACCTACTATGCCAAGTTTTCTCTTATCAACAAGTTTAATAGAAATCTTTTTTGGTAATTTTTTCTTAGTAAATACATTTACAAATTCATTTTCGGCAGATGCTGCTTTTCTCTCCCCGTGATAAAGCAAAACTATCTCTCTCGCCAGTCTTATTTTCGCATCCCGCGGATTTAGTCTGCCGGACTTCATGTCACGCTCCATTTTTAATATTTCTTTTTCTGGAACATCCGTACAAAGCGTAAAATACACCGGAATAAGCGCATCCTTAATTGACATTACCTTGCCAAACATATCTTTTGGCGCAGCATTAATCCCAATATAGTTGTTATAGCTTTTACTCATTTTACGCACGCCATCCGTCCCCTCAAGCAGGGGAACCGTAAGAATGTCCTGTTTTTTCATGCCAAAATTCTGCTGAACCTGACGTCCCATCAGGAGATTAAGGAGCTGGTCCGTGCCGCCTATCTCTACATCGGCTTTTATTTTTACGGAATCGTATCCCTGCAACAAGGAATAGAAAGCCTCCATTAAAGACACCCTCTCACCCCTCTTAATTCGCGCCCTAAAGTCAGCTCTTTCGCTGACTTGGTTAATTGTAGCCACCTTAGTTAGGGCTAAAAGCTCCTCTGCTCCTACGTTTAGCCATTCACTGTTATATCTAACCTCCGTTTTGCCTAAATCTATTACCTTGCCCGCCTGGCTTAGGTAGTTTTTCATATTACTAACGATTTCCTTTTTTGAAATGGCTCTTCTCTCCGTTTTCTGGTCTGATGGATCTCCTATTTGAGCCGTAAAGTCACCAATAATCAAGACTACTTTGTGTCCCAGGTCTTGAAACTGCTTAAGCTTGCGAAGCACAACAGCAGTACCGATATGCAGGTCCGGTGAAGTTGGGTCAATCCCCAGCTTCACGCGAAGCTTTTTATTTCCGGAAAGTGCGTGCTCAAGGTGCGTACGCTCAATTACATCAACGGTTCCCCTGGAGAGAACTTGTTTTATTAGAAGCTCTTTTTTACTTTGAGCTCTTTTTTTTGATGACTTCATCAATGATACCGTATTTTTTTGCCTCCTCCGAAGTCAGCCAGAAATCCCTATCAGTATCTTTCTCTATCTTTGTTAGGGGCTGACCTGTGTGTTTTGATAAAATTTGGTTCATATTTTGTTTAATCTTCATAATCTGCTTTGCTGCAATTTCTATGTCGCTAGCCTGCCCCTCAACCCCTCCAAGGACGTGCATTTGATGAATCAATATCTCGGAAT
>CAJVWL010000044.1 GCA_913009745.1 uncultured bacterium
GTGATGTAAGCCCCTCACCGACCCTATGCGCAATAGACTCTTCCCCTGAATCGTCTTCAAATTTTATCTTTTTCTTTCTAAACATATTTATATTATATCAATAAACTGATTATTTTAGAACAAGCTTGTTCGTGTTTATCTTTTATAAGATAATAGCATCAAGACATAGCACACTTACAACTTAAATAAGAAAGGAGATTGTATGAGTGTCTACACGAACGGAAAGATTTCAGCCGAAATTGAGAGAAAAATTCTTCGTTGCGGCATTGAAGAATTTGTCTTGAGTAAGCAGGACGTGATATTGGCCATCAAGCACTCAACCTACTGGGTCTTGGAAAAGTACGACCAAGACACCGGTCCACCGATGAGTACTTTCCTCGGTTACGCAGTTTGGCTGATTATCTTTCGTCTCGCATGGGCGGGATATGCGGAGGATAAAAATAAGGCATGGAAAAGGTTGCTGACCATCAGCAACAAACTTGTCGCTGGGGGCGTTACAACCGATGAGCTAAGAAGCTTCTCATCCCTTATAGTCGCCGATATAGAAAGGGAAATACAGTGAAGCAATTCTCACGCGTGAACCACGGTCCTCCATTTGCATCTAGCTTTCTTGATGCGTGGAGGACCGTTTTCTTAATTTCCGCAATAGTTTAAAATCTATGGTCTTTAAAATTTCAAAATCATGTAACACAATTATCGCGGCAAACAAAAGCAGGAGTGACGCGTAGATTTCAATCCCGCTTAGTATTAAAACAAGATAATTAAATATACCGTGTAATATAGTTGCCGCAGAGATACCCTTCCATAAATGTCCGCGCATCCAATAAAATCCAAGAAGCGCAGATGATAATGCGTGAAGAAGTGTGGCGCCTATACCTCTTGTAATTAATACATCAAACGAAAAACTTGTGGTTCCAAAAAGGTTGAGCATGTTTTCAAGAGCCGCAAACCCAAGAGCTGCGGTTATCATGTATATCATCCCGTCCACTTTTTCATCAAAATACTTACTTCTCCTTATTATTAGATATACAAAAATAAACTTTGATACTTCTTCTATTAGGGCGGCGGCGAATAAAAACCATGTCGGGCCGCCGTTGCCGCCGGTGTTAAAGGCGTTTTTAAGTATAAATTCAGGAAATGCCGCAAAAATAGCAGAGAATGCTCCTCCAATGAATACCAAAAGTATCATCCAATACGGTTCAGGACGATTCAAGTCTTCATCCAAAAAGAATATTAACCACAAAAGAGAGGGTATTATCCCTATGATAAATAGGGCGTTTACCATTTTTCTATCATAAGAAGATTTTTCTTGGCGTTATGTCCGTTTGGCAGAAGGCTCCAAACCTCCTCAGTTACATACGGCATAAATGGATGAAGCATCTTTATAGTTTCGGTAAGTATGGTTAACAAAACTTTTTGCGCGGCTGCGCGCTCCGACAATTTTTTAGAATTAAGGCGAGGTTTTGATTTCTCAATTATCTTATCTGCAAATGTATGCCAAAAGTAGTGGTACAATTTTTCTCCCGCGCGATGAAGCTGTAAATTTTCAAGGTCTTCGGTAACCGTTTTCTTAATGCGTTCAAGCTGTTTTAGCGCGTCTTTATCATACTTTGTGTATACGGGTCTTGCGGTAATTGTTTTGTCATAATTCATCAGCACGAATCGTGAAGCGTTCCATATTTTCGTAGAAAAGTTTCTATATCCGCGGATTTTGTCTTCGGATATCTTGCTGTCACCGCCCGGAGCCGTGCCAATAATCAACGACATACGCACCGCATCTGCCCCGTATAGGGCAATCATATCAAGCGGATCAATATTGTTTCCAAGGGACTTGCTTATTTTTCTATTTTTCTCATCGCGAACAAGTCCGTGAAGATAAACGGTTTCAAACGGAATCTCACCCAAGTTGTATGTTGTCATTAATATCATTCTGGCAACCCAGAAGAAAAGTATGTCATATCCCGTTTCAAGTATGCTTGTCGGATGATATGTTTCCAGGTCACTGCCCTTTTTTGCCTTGCCTTTAACCCAATCAAGGGGCCAGCCGAGGGTTGAAAATGTCCAAAGCGCGGAAGAAAACCACGTATCAAGCACATCCGGATCTTGTTTCCAGCCGGACCCCCTTGGTTTATCAACTCCGACATATATTCTTTCGTTTTGTAATTTCCCTTTTGTGTTTTTACGGTACCAAACAGGAATTCTGTGCCCATACCATATTTGTCTTGAGATGCACCACGGTTTTAGGTTGTCAATCCAATGAAAATAGCTTTTTTCAAATCTTTTGGGGACAAATTTAATTTGACCATTCTTAACGGCAGTCCGCATTAGTTTCTTTAGCGTTGTTCTTTGTCCGCTTCTAATTCCCTTGATGCTAGAGCGGGGGATGATGAATTCTTTATTTACATCAACAAACCATTGGAGTTTCGGGAGCGGTTCAATTATTGCTCCCGTACGCTCTGCGGTGGAAATGTTTTGGTCAATTTCCTCTTCCCCTTCAAGTAAGTTGTTTTTCTTAAGCCACTCAACGACAGCCTTCCTGGCAATCGCGGTTTTCTCGCCCTTAACCCCTTCTATACCGACAGTCATTTGCGCATATTCATTGATAACCTGCTTGATTGGAAGGTTGTTTACCTTTGCAATTTCCCAGTCAATTATACTGTGCGCGGGCGTAACCCCAAGGGCGCCAGTTCCAAACTTAGGGTCAACGTTTCTGTCCCCGACAACTTTAAGGGAGATTTTCTCACCGGCAAACTCTGCGTCAAATGTTTTGCCGATATATTTTTTATATCTTTCATCTTTTGGATGAACGGCAATTGCGGTATCTCCTAATTTTGTTTCAGGACGCGTAGTTGCAATAGAAATAGGAATATCTTTTGAATACTTAAATGTATAAAGCTTTGCTTTGACTTCCTTATATATAACCTCGTCATCGGATATAGTTGTTTGTCCTTTTGGGTCCCAGTTGATTACGCGGTCACCGCGGTAAATCAACCCGTCGTCATACATTCTTTTAAAGGCAGTGCGGACCGCAAGGTTCCGTTTGTCATCCAGCGTAAATGCCTCGCGCGACCAATCAAGCGAAGAGCCCATGGCTTTCGTCTGACTAATTATTGTCGCCCGGCTTTCAATCGCAAAATCATTTACTCGTTTTAGAAACGCCTCCCGCCCAATGTCGTGTTTGGACTTTCTCTCCTTTTTCTGGATGAGTTTCACAACCTTAGACTCAGTCGCAATTGCGGCATGATCAGTCCCCGGAACCCATAATGTTTTCTTTCCGCGCATTCTATTGAAGCGGACCATAATATCTTCAATGACGAGCATGAAAGCGCTTCCCATATGCAGGATTACAGTAACATTCGGCGGAGGGAGAACCATGGAAAATTTCTTGGCATTTTTTTTAATAACACCCTTCTTAATCAAGTTGTCAGGATTAAAAAAGCCCGAGATTTCCCAATTTTTATATATTTCCGGTTCCAGTTTTTTGTGGTCAAAGCGTGAATCCATCTTATGCGTCATGTGTTTTATTATATAACAAGGTGAACAAAAACACCTCAATATGCATTGAGGTGTTTTTGTTGTTTACCGCAATCATCTATCTAGGAAAAAGTACAACCAGGGTTGTAGCGACAATTCCAAGTAAGACTAGAATTACCGGTAGCGATATAATCACCTTTGCCCAGCGGAGATCGGAAGAGCGTCGTGTAGGGAAAGAGTGTAGATCTCGGTGGTCGCCGTATCATTAA
>CAJVWL010000045.1 GCA_913009745.1 uncultured bacterium
TGTTTGTGTTTTCAAGCAGAAGACGGCATACGAGATAAAGGAATGTGACTGGAGTTCAGACGTGTGCTCTTCCGATCTCCAAGCTTCTCCGGATTTTCTAGGCGCTTAACGAGCATTTTTTTAAGTATGTTTTCTGCAAAATTTCCCAATTTTCCGCCGAGTAAAAATTCTAAAAACATCTTCACCCCCGAGGTCGCGCTCCCAAGATATTTCTCGTCTCTTTTATATTCCCTTGGGGGATTCATCCATAAGTTCGTGCGGAAAAACTCCTCAATTAATGTCTCGTTGCCCATTGCGGGGACAATTCTGCGATACAAATTCTCCCAATAGGCGTCATATGGAGGCGTAAGTTCATATCCGCCGGGTGTTGCAAGGTGCGCCATTGCGACTCTGTTGGATTTATTAACTCCCGGATGTTCTCGCCAGCCCCGCAACTGGAACATAAAAGACGACAAAAACCACGCCGTAAAAACTCTCCCGCGCTTAACGCCCAATATGACATCAAAGTCCGACTGTTCGTTAATTTTTCCCGTTGCCATTGAGCCGGCAAGCATTACAAAGTCAACAAACGGGATATACCTGAACAGTTTCGCGCGTTTCTCAAAAACGCGCCACTTTTTATTCCAAAGCTCGTCTCGTCCTCTCATAATCGCAGAATTATTCGTCATCAGCCTTCGGCCCCTCAATAACAACCGGCTCAACTCCCACGGCATCACCGTTTATGCGAAGAACATCTTTATCAATTTTTCCAAGCTCCTTGTATGCCTTGTTGTAAGTATTAACAGAAGTACCAAGATGATTACCGAGTTTTTGCATATAAGATTCGTAACTAGAAAGGTGCCGGCCAAGTTCACCAACTCGTTTCCTAATCTCCTTTGCGGACTCTTCTATCTGAAGCGCGTTCAATCCCTGAAGTACTGTCTGTAAATATGCAAGAAATGTTGTGGGCGAAACTATTATTACTTTTTTCTCTCCTGCGGCATATTGAATCATATCCCTGTTTGCATCTTTTAGCGCGCCGATTTTATTTACCAATAAGTCATAATAAACCCCCTCAGACGGGATGAACATAAAAGCAAACTCCATCGTCCCCTCTTCAGGTTTTATATATTTAGAAGTTTCCTCAATGCGCATTTTAAGGTCGGCGCGGAAAGCATCTTCAAATCGTTTCTTTTCGGCATCATCATTAGCCGCGATTAAACGATTGTAGTTCTCTAGGCTAAATTTTGAATCTATTGGTATAATTTTGTCTTTTACAAAAACAACAGCGTCAACAATGTCTCCGTTTTTAAAGCTGTACTGCATTTTGTAGGTACCGGGAGGCAAAACATTTTTTAGGACAACTTCTAAGTAGTACTCGCCGAGGATGCCGCGCTGTTTCGGATTTTTCAAAACATCCTGGAGACTCTTAAGCTGGTCTGCGAAGTTCACAACTTGCTTGTTTGTCTCATCAAGTTTTGTGAGTTTCTCCGTAACATCCTTGATAATCTTCGCGCTCTCGCCAAATTGCTTTTGAATGACGTTCGGCAGTTCTCCCAGCTTTGAATCAAGCGTTCGCGTTACTTCATTCATCTGGTTTTGCAAGAGCGACATTGAGTCACTCCTGCCGCTCGCACCGCGTTTTGTAATAAAAATCGCAACACCAATAAAGGCAAGAAGAACTAAGATGTTTATAAAAAGGAATGTTTCCATACACAAACATTATACCAGCCAAGTTAAAATGAGTATAATTATTTAATGGATAAAAAAACCGTAATACTCGGAGCCGGATTTGGCGGAATTCGCGCGGCAGTTGTTTTGGGGAAAAAAATAAAGCGAGGCAAGCTCAAAAACCATGAAGTCATACTTATAGACAAACATGATTATCATACGTTTACTCCGACACTCTACGAAATAAGCACAACCTCAAAAGAGACTGCGAATTATCTGGACTTAAAATCGGTTAACACGTTCCCGATAAAAGAAGTGTTGAGAAAATTGCCAATCAAATTTATTGAGGCGGATATAGTAAAAGCGGATGTCATAAAGGGCAATGTTCACCTGCGGGACGGCCGGCATATTCCCTATGACAATTTAATTATCGCAATGGGTTCGGAGACGAATTTTTTCAACATTGAGGGTCTAAAAGACAACTCCCTTGAATTAAAGACATTTTCAAACGCGATTAAGCTGCGCAATACAATTTGGGAAATGATTGAAGGGGCAAAACGGGAGGACAAAATTGATATAGTTATAGGTGGGGCGGGCTCGGCGGGAATTGAACTTGCAGGAGAAATACAAGAGTGGCTTAAACAACTAAAAGATGAGGGATATAACAGCAAGACCGGCGTAACCATAATTGATGCCGCCCCGACGATACTAAACAGACTAGATAAGTCCGTAATCAAAATGGCGGTAAATCGGCTTAATGCGTTAAAGACTGTTATTATATGCAACGAGATTATAGAAAGGGTGGAGGAGGGAAAAATACATCTAAAAAGTGGAAAGACGGTTAGATTTGATGTCCTCGTCTGGACTGGCGGAGTTATGGCAAATAAATTGGCGAGAAATATAGCGGTTAAGCTGGAAAAACACGGACAAATTGAGACAACAAACGATATGCTTGCCTTAGCAGAGAGTCCCGACGCTAAAATAAAGGGACAAGTTTATGCCATAGGAGACATCGCATACGTAACCAACAGGAAAACGGGAAACAAGGTTCCGGGAATTGCCCGCGCGGCGATAAGTCAGGCCGGCATTGCCGCGGAAAATATCTTCCGAGACGCGGAAGGCAAGAAAAGAATTGAATATAATCCGCCAAATTATCCCTACGTTGTACCGGTGGGAGGCAAATACACCATCGCGAAAGTCGGACCCGTTATAATACACGGATTTTTCGGATGGATTTTTAAGGGACTCATAGAGCTGAACTATATTTCCTCAATTATGCCGGTGGATGAAGCGCTGAAAATATGGTTTAAGGGACTTAAGATATTCGTCCAGAACGACAGACTCGGATAAGGATAACGCGCGATGGATATATATCCGGCAAAATATGTCTTATTTATCCCATTAGAACTTTCGTGACGATCGTCACGAAAGTTCTAATGGGTGTCTGTAGCGCTTTTTCGGAACTATTTAATTACAAATAACTGAACGCCTCAACACGTTGAGGCGTTCAGTTTATACTCCCCCGCAAGAAAACTTTATCCGAATATCTCACGACATCTCGGAAACTTCTTAAGAAATGTTCTTCCAAACCACTCCTCTAGTCCGTAATGACGGCCGGCTCTGATAGTTGCGAAGAAAATCAATACAAGAATAAAGATGATGTGCTGATCAACTATGTATCCGTGCCCGACATAAGGAAACTGAAGTATTGGAAGGTAATACGAGAACATCAGCACGGCGCCAAGCACGGAGCTCAAACGCACGCCAATACCCAAAATCAAGGAAATACCGAGAAGAGTCAGCCCCCATTCATTCACAAAATTTATCCATCCTATATTAGCAGGAAGCGCCACCCATTGATAAAAGCTTGTAAACGACTTTGCGCCCAAGGCATAACCCGCGGCAGTCCACTCTGGATTTAATATCTTATCAACACCGGCATAGAAGAAAAGCCACCCCATCGCCAGACGAAGCAGAAAAAGCACTTTCATTTCAGACTTTCTTAATTTACTCATAATTTATTTATTATTAATGTAGTCCGACCTTTTGTTTTTATTAAACAGATA
>CAJVWL010000046.1 GCA_913009745.1 uncultured bacterium
TTTTACGTGTGTATAGACTTTTTTTTTTAATGATACGGCGACCACCGAGATCTACACTCTTTCCCTACACGACGCTCTTCCGATCTAACTCCAACAAGCTTTGCCGCATGCCATGCGGCCTCCGCGTTTAGCTGGTTAAATTCGCCGAAAACTTGGAACTTCCATTTGTCTTCCGGCATATCAAAATACAGAACCCTACATTTGCAGTCTTTAATTATCTCCTGTGTATACGGGTCTTCCTTATTCACAACAACAAGCGCGTCTTCGGAAAGACTTTTAAGATACCTGCTAAACACATCAATGACTCCATTAATATCCTTGAATATATCTAGGTGGTCGTTGTCTACGTTTGTTACAACTGCAATGTTTGGATGATAATTCCAAAAAGATCTATCGTATTCGTCTGCCTCTATCACAAGATACTTGCTTTTCCCCGCTCGGAAATTTGTTCCTCCAAATTCTTTGAGTCTAGTCCCGATTATTACCGTCGGATCAAAGTCCGCCCTAATAAGCATAAGAGCAAGAAGCGCCGTTGTGTTTCCCTTCCCATGCGTACCGGAAACTGCAATGGTAAAATGCTCTTTTGCGAGCTCTGCAACCCCTTTGGAATATTTCATCGTGGGAATATTAAGTTCTACTGCCCTAATTAACTCCACGTTGTTCTCGGGGATGGCTGCAGAATAAATAATCTTTACGGCATCCTTGGGTATGTTTTGAGCATCCGTCCCGAGCGAGAATTTTACGCCTTCTTTTTTCAAGCCACTCGTAGTTTCTGACTCAACAAGGTCAGAACCTGAAACTTCCCAGCCATCATGCAAGTAATAACGCGCAAGCGCACTTATTCCTATACCTCCTATTCCCACAAAATGAATTCTTGCCATTTTATCTGAGCCGATGGTCGGATTCGAACCGACGACCTACTCCTTACCATGGAGTTGCTCTGCCAACTGAGCTACATCGGCAAGTGAAGAGGAAAAAGAAAGACGGTAGTTTCTCTTTTTCTAAGAACGCCGCCGATGCAAGTAAGAACGCCACATCGGCATTTATCTGTGCCTGTGAGCCGGAGGTGAGATTCGAACTCACGACCTACGGTTTACAAAACCGTTGCTCTGACCAACTGAGCTACTCCGGCTCACAGGCACAGCGTATTTGGAATATTAGAACAAAACTATCAATCTGCCAATTGACAGCATAAGTTTGACCAAACATCTAAAAATATTGCGTAACCTACATTTAATGGTGCACGGAGAGGGATTCGAACCCCCGTAGGCGCTAGGCCGCCAGATTTACAGTCTGGTGCAATTGTCCACTCTGCCACCCGTGCAAATTTTTAGCCTACTTTAACTCTCAACACAAGCAAGCTATTCAGGATTGTTTATTATTATAGCTTTTCCTCCTTCTTGTTCAACTGTTTACTGATAAAGTTGTCGGCTTTTAAGATAAATACCTTCAAGCGGCGAAGCGTCTTGTCTTTTAGCCTGTTTAAGAATGCGTCTACTTTAGCAAGCGGTAAATTCGGATTTTGTCCATTTCCATTATCTTGTGATGAGTCCTCTATACGAGGAACGGCAATCGCCATTAAATAGACGATTATACCGAATGAAATCATAAGAATAAGCTGTAAAATAAGGTCGTACATATTAGAGTTCAAATCTACTAAATTTTTCTACCTTAATGTTTTCTCCTACAATTGCTATAACTCCTTTAATTAATTCTTCTACTGTCATTTTCTCATCCTTTATGTATGCTTGAGAAAGCAATTGCTCAACATCTTCCGGCGACATTGCTGCAATCTGCATCGTTAGGTTGTGTGAAAGTTCTATAAATGGCTTTGAGCGAGCAACGAAATCTGTTTCACAGTTTAATTGCAACAAAACCCCGACGCGATTGTTGTGAATATATGAGTCTATGATACCTGCACCAACAATGCGGTTTGCCTTTTTGTCCGCTTTTTCTAATCCTTTCTTCTTTAGAATTTCAGCCGCCTTTTTCATATCTCCCCCGGCCTCATCAAGAGCTTTTTTGCAACTCATAACGCCTGCGCCTGTTTCTTCTCTTAGTTTTTGAACTTCTTCTATTCCGGACATTTGTTGTATATTACTCTAACTTTAATCTTCCGTCTTTTTTATCTCCTCCGCCTTAACGTCAGCTTTGGTGATTTCAGGTGATTCATTTGCCGAAACCTTTGATGATTCGCCCTTCCGCTCACCTCCCTCTCTTAAACTCTCTTTTTTATTCTCTATTGGCTTATCATTTCCCCTCTCTGACATCTCCTGGCCAACACTTTCAATTTCCGCCTGCAACGGAACGGTTGCCCTCGCTTCAACTATTGCCTTCTCTATATATTCCATTATTAATCTTATACTATCTATTCCCATATCATTTGCGGGTATAGGATAGTCAACCAAGCTTATATCCGCATCAGTATTTAAAATCGCTACTACAGGAATGCCTTTTATTTTAGCCTCTTTTGCCGCATATTTTCCACCGGATAAATCCGCCAAAAAAACCATTGCAGGAAGCTGATTCAGTCCCTCTATCCCTTCAAAAAACTTTCTAAGCTTTGCAAGTTCTTTAGTTTTGTCCAATTGCTCCTTCTTTGTATATCTATCAAGTTTTCCGGCTTCTTTATCATCTCTTAGTTTTTTAAAATGCTTAATTCGTTTTGAGATAGTATCAAAATTTGTAAGGGTTCCTCCGAGCCATCTTTCGGTAACATACTGAATGTCCAACCGTTTTGCCGTTTCTTTTACTATAGATTTTGCCGCCGGACCTGTGCCAACCATAAGAATTGTTTTTCGCTCTCTAATAACTCTCTGCATGGCTTCTGCTGCTTTTTTAAGACTTTCTATTGTCTTTTGCAAATCTATTATTTCATACCCCGAACGCGTTGAAACAATATATTTTTTCATTAGCGGATTTGTCTTGGACTTTGAACGTCCACGAAAAACTCCCGACTCCATCATTCTGTCAAACAATTCCCTGTCTTCAATGGGCAAAACAGACTCCTCTTGAGAAGCCTTGTCATCTATGTCCTGCACTTCTTCGGTGCTTATTATTTCTTCGTTCACAGATGAGATTATATACATAAACGCTTTTTTATTCAACCGGTTGACCCATATAAATAAAAATGGTATTAGCTTAAGTGTAAGTATCATTGACAACAGAAGGGAGTGGAATATGTGGGTTGAAGTACATCTGGAAGTCGGAGACGGAGTTGTTGTCAGCTCTAACAATCCGGAACACAAGGATCTGAATGGGAAGCATGGTTGCGGTCTGGGCAATTTCGATATCGCTCTTTGGGTTGGCGTGCTGGTCGTTATTGGCCTTGGCCATGGTTGTCTCCTTGCTTTGAATTTTTACGCCGATTTCATAATGTTCGATGTTGGAACTCTCGACGGTTCAGTCCCAAATCTGGCTTCGTAATGTTCTTTCTGACGGGTCACGGCGATAACGGAATTGCGCATCAGGATAGCGACTGTCACCGGCCCAACGCCGCCCGGCACGGGCGTTATCCAGCCGGCGATTTTCTGACAGCTTTCAAAATCTACATCGCCGACGACTTTGCTGTTGCCGTCTTCGTCGGTAATTTGGTTAATGCCGATATCAATCACCACTGCCCCTGGCTTTATCATTTCACCAGAAATAAGGCTGGGCTTACCGACCGCGACAAAGACCGCATCGGAGCGCCTGGAATGGACG
>CAJVWL010000047.1 GCA_913009745.1 uncultured bacterium
CTGCAATCGCCCAAGCCAAGCTAAAGCGCGCAAAAAGAACACAAATTGACGCAGACTAGCTACTTAAGAGATTGTCGGTTGAAGCCGAGGCGGATATTGCCGACTTATACGATGAAAACGATAAGCTCAAGCCGGTCCGAGACTGGCCGTTGATCTGGCGTCAGGGCTTGGTAAGTGGGGTTAAGACGCAAATGGTTTCCGATAAGATTTCTGTCGTTACCATAAAGGTCTCTGACCGGGTTAGGCGATTGGAATTACTTGGAAAACATATTAGTGTTGGCGCGTTTAGAGATAATATCGGGCTTACCGGCGGCGACGGCCAGGATCTCACATTAACTGTCAACTTTGTCAGCGATAAATCTTAACAATCATGCCAAAACAACCCAAACAGCCCCAAAACGGATTAAACGAAGATTTGGTGATATTACACACTCCCGAGCTTGCCAAGTGCGAATCCCTCACTGCGTGGATACAACGTTTCTCCTGGTACTTCCCCATCGAGTGGGTGAATGTATATATTGAAAAGAACGCCACGTTTAGCGCTTACAGCACAACGTGGCAGTAAATCGTAGCAAATAGTAGCAAAACGGAGCTATGGCGAGTTTTGACAAAAGGAATTGATCTCCCGGTAAAACTGCAATTTCTCTTCGAGCCGCACCGCTACAAAGTCGCGTACGGTGGAAGAAGTTCAACAAAATCGTGGAGTTTCGCACGCGCGTTGTTGGTTCAGGGCGCATCAAAGAAACTAAGAATATTGTGTGCACGTGAGATCCAGCGGTCTATTAAAGATTCGGTCCACAAGTTGTTATCGGACCAGGTTGAAATCTTAGGGCTAGGAGGATTCTACACAATTACAGACGTTTCCATTCGTGGCCGAAACGGGACTGAATTCTTTTTTGCGGGGCTGGCAACACAAACCGTTCAGTCTCTAAAATCTTTCGAGGGTATTGATAGGTGTTGGGTCGAGGAAGGGCAAACAGCCGAGGATAACTCCTGGCGGATTCTTATTCCTACTATCCGCAAGACCGGTTCTGAAATTTGGGTGTCATTCAACCCGGACCTTGAAACAGATCCAACATATCAGCGGTTTGTTGTGCATGCTCCGCCTGATGCTTGTGTCGTGGAAATTAGTTATCCCGATAATCCGTGGTTTAACGCGGAGATGGAAGCGGAGCGTGTTTATTGCCTTGAGAATGATCCAGACAACTATGACAATATCTGGCTGGGTAAATGTCGGCCGGCAGTCGAAGGAGCTATATATTTCAAGGAGATTCAGCGAGCGCAAGAGAATGGGCAGATATGCCACGTCCCGCATGATCCTTTATTGCTCACTCATATTGTCTTGGACCTAGGGTGGAACGACTCCCTCTCAGCAGGGCTTGTGCAGCGCAATGTGTCTGAGATCAGGGTAATTGAGTCAATTGAGGCCAGTCATACAAGTTTAGATGTATTTTTTGCCGAGCTCAAACTGCGCCCGTATACGTGGGGCAAAGTATGGCTTCCGCATGACGGTTTTGCCGGACAGCTCAATGCCGGAGGGCGTTCGACATACGATATTCTTACTGCTTTAAAGTGGGATTGTGCAAAACGTAGTGAAATTAATGAGTTATCTATTGAAGACGGGATCAGGAATACTCGAATGACGTTTAAGCGCTGTTATTTTGATATATCAAAAACCAATGCGGACGAAGCGCCGCCGGGCAACACGGACGGATTCCATGCTACTCCTATTAACAATCGGCTTGTCGAGTCGCTGAAAAGATATAAACGTCAAGTTAATCGCAAAACCCTGACTGATGGGCGCCCCACGCATGATCTATACGCGCACGGAGCTGATATGTTTCGTTATATTTGCGCCAATGCTGATCTGATGCTTAACGATAAAAAAAAGAAGCCCAGACGACGTTCGGTGTCGTATTCGCCATTTGACGCGGCAGTTGGATATTAATGGATAATCAAATAGATACAAAAATACCAGAACAGCAACGGCTTGCCCGTATCGCAGATTTGATTTTAGCGACGCGAAACGAGGCCGTAGCTTTTCGTTCAGGGCTCAAAATAGAGCGTCAATGGCGCGAGGACGAAAAGCTATTTCGTGGCGAAGATGTAACTGCGGTAAAGCCAACACTGGCAGATTACGCGCAAGGTGTTGCGACTTCAAGCCGAACTCCGGCTAATAAATCAAAAGTAATTATCAATATCGTTCGACCGAAATGTGAAATAGCATGGGGCAGGTTTTGCGATATTCTCTTTCCCGTTGATGACCGTAACTGGGGGCTGAAAACCACCCCGGACCCGGAAATTGACGAAATGTTAAAAAATAATAACCCAGCAATACAAGACAACAAGCCGGTAACGCGCAAAAGCGATAATCAACCGGCCACTATGCGGGACGTAGGGCAAGATAAAATGGAGATTGCCCGGGAACGCATGAAAAAGATGGAAACTGTGATTGCGGATGAATTGGAAGAGTGTGATTTTAATGCAGAATGTAGAAAAGTCGCATGGGATGCCGTTCGGATTGGGACAGGAGTATTAAAAGGACCGGAGGTAATTAAAGATACGAGTCTGTCTTGGAAAAAAGTAGCAGATTCGACGGGGGAAACCTTTGTAGCCCAGCAGCGTGAAGAGAAGCGACCTATTTCAAAAAGAGTTGACCCAAAAGATATTTATCCCTCTCCCGAGTGTGAAGAACTCAGGAAGGCGCAGTATATTTGGGAGTATGGGAATATTCTCCCTAGGAATTTGAAAAAATTGATCGGAGTTCCGGGTTACAACGAAAGAGCAATCAGAGCGGTTTTGTCGGAAGAGCCTAAACGGATGTCGATTGTGGATGGCAAACCCAAGATTGAATCAATTGCAAAGGGTTTTTTGTACGAAACTTGGGAGTACAATGGAGCGGTGCCGCGCGATATCCTTCTCGATGCCAGGTGCGTTTGTGACGAGACTGCAAGTTCACTAATGGCAAGTATTTTATTTATCAATGAACGACCGATAAAAATAGTTCTCAACCCAATTGAAATTGTTGGTGATCAGCCTTACGACGGCTTTTGCTGGTCTAAACCCGACAATTCCCCCTGGGGTACCGGGTTAGCAAGGGAATCAATGTGGCCCCAGAGGGTCATTACCGGAGCTTGGCGCGCAATGATGGACAATGCTGGGGACTCTTCCGGGTCCAACATTGTTATTCTTGATGGGATGGAGCCCTGGAACGATACAAACGAGGTTACGGGTCGGAAAGGATGGACAGCGACAGATGAGATCGACGATGTTCGGAAAGCATTTGGTCAGTTCCAGACCCAAAATAATCAAAACGAGTTAGAGGCAATTATAAACTTAGCGTTGCGCTTCCTGGATCAGGAAACCAGCATTCCTACTTTGTTTAACGGCGAGGCGAAAACAGCCCCGGAAACGCTTGGCGCAACTAATATAATGGTTGATGCCAACAACGTCAGCCTCCGGATGCGTGTCAAGAGATCGGAAGAGCGTCGTGTAGGGAAAGAGTGTAGATCTCGGTGGTCGCCGTATCATTAAAAAAAAAAAACAAACAATGTCAGCGTCATCTCCGACTACCAACATCAAGCAACACTTCACAGTCACCAC
>CAJVWL010000048.1 GCA_913009745.1 uncultured bacterium
ACATAGACAACAACCAGGCAATGTTTGAAACGGAAGACACATCATTAATTACACGCCTTATAGAGGGAAACTTTCCGGACTATAAAGCGATTATTCCAAAGGATATTGATACGGAAATTACAGTTAATAGGGGGGAGTTAATAAACGCCATAAAACTTGCAAGCGCGTTTGCAAATAGAACAAACGACATAAAACTAAAAACCAAAGACAAAAAGATTTTAGAAATTTATTCCAGCGACAGCGCAGTTGGCGAAAACACATACCTAATTCCCGCAAAAATAAGCGGAGTAGCATCGGAAGCTGTGTTTAATTGGAAGTTTCTCTTAGATGGAGTTCGCGCAGGGTCAACAAAAGAGACACTACTTGGAATGAGTGGAGACGAACACCCAACACTAATAAAAGACCCCGGAGACAACTCATATTTTTATATTCTTATGCCAATAAAATCGGCATAAAAATTCCTATTGATAAAAAATAGTAGAGCTATCCACCTTCACTCCAGACACATCGGTTACGCGCACTGTAATTATATTTTGTAGATCAAATATCTCTTTTTTAAACTCCTTTTTATATTCAGCCTCAAACCCAAAATCTTCTACCCTACTATCAATAAGCTTATTATTGAGGTATAAATCTATTCTCTTAAGTTTGTTTTTAGAGTTTATAGAAGCATTAACAATTATTGGACCCGACACAAAATCTCCATTTTTGGGAGAGATAATATCTATATTAATCAACCCATCAGGAGTGGGGGCGCCCCCCCGTGTTGCTGTTCCCCCACCACCCCCTTCAACAAAAGAGAAGGCAGATGTATTAACGGTGTGTTTTTGTAGCCACAACGATATACCAACCTCCCAGTGATTAAATTGGGGGTCGGTTACTCTATTTAAATAATACAATAGACTATGGTATTCACCTTTTATTAATTTGCCTTGAAGCACGGGGTTGTTTGTTAGTGTTTGTGCGGGCCTCGGAAACGTTACAAGTGGTTTTCCCTTAAGCGCTCTTGATATAAAATCGTGCCACATTGGAACCGCGGCAAGAATACTACTCCCCTTGCTTGTTAGGGGGTCTCTATTATTATTGCCAGCCCAAACCCCAACAACAAGGTTTGGCGTGTAGCCAAACGTCCAAGCATCAACATAGTCATTTGTTGTCCCTGTTTTTATTGCAACCTGATGTCCAACAACCTTAGTTAACCCAAGGCTCGTGTGATATAGTGGCGCACGCAACTCAACATCAGATAAAATATTGTTAATTAGCCGCGGATATTGTTTATCCACAACCCTCTTTCCGTTGTTTTTATATTCTTCTATAACATTACCCGAAGAGTTTTCTATTTTTAATATCTCAACGGGTTTGTGTTGTATTCCATCTGCTGCAAGAACTGAGTATGCGCCTGTAAGTTCTATTAACTTCACCTCTCCACCCCCCAAAACAAGAGACAACCCAAATCTACCAGGGTCATTAAGCGTACTAACACCAAAAGAGGACATATTAGATAATACCTTTTTGAGTCCACCTATATAAAGGGTTTTTACCGCAGGCACGTTTATTGATTGCGCAAGCGCATCTTTTAATTTTACGGGCCCCCTAAATATGGAGTCAAAGTTTTGAGGATGATAGCATAGTTTGTTTTTATTTTTAAAATCTACCACCGCAGGACAACTTGAAGAAAACTCTGTTGGTACATCCCATACAACTGTGTTTGGCGTAAGCCCCGACTGAAAAGCAGTAAGGTACACAAAGGGCTTAAGAGCAGATCCAGGCTGTCTTAGTCCCTGGACGGCAACGTTAAAGTTTCCCTCAAACCTGCAATCTTTTCCCGGAGTACACCCCTCTGGGGTGGGTTTTGCAAAATAGTCTTTAGAGCCCGCCATAGCAAGAACCTGTCCTGTTTGCGGGTCCATCGCAAGTAGCGCTGCATTCTCTCCCCTGTATAGTTTTGTGTTTCGCGCGACTCCATTTTTAACAACATCCTCTGCTATTTTTTGAAGATTAAAATCTAGTGTGGTTATTACTTTAAACCCCTCACTTCTTAGTGCCTCCTCCCCATACTTTTCTCTTAAATATTCCTGTACTTGTATCACAAAATGCGGGGCCTTTATACTCATCTCGGGCCTTGGGAGCGTTTTTGGCATTGATGCGGTAGATTCTACTAACTGTTCGTTGTCTATATAATTTAACTCACGCATCCTTTTAAGGATAAAATTCTTTCTTTTTTCAAGTTCATCTAAATGGCTACCCCACGGAGAATAGTAGCTTGGAGATTGCGGGAGGGCTGCTAAGAGTGCAGATTCATTTAAGGATAGGTTTTTTGCTGGTTTACCAAAAAAATTTTCCGCGGCAGACTCAATACCATAGGTGTTTTCTCCATACGGAACCTGATTTAAATAAAGGTCTAAAATTTCATCTTTTGTGTAGTATTGTTCCAGTCTCATTGCGAGAACAAGTTCTTTAATCTTTCTACTAATCGTTCTTTGTGGGGTGAGAAACGTGTTTTTTGCAAGTTGTTGCGTTATTGTAGATCCTCCCTGTGCAAGCCGTCCACGGATAATATTTACAGTAAAAGCCCTTAAAACCCCGCGCCAATCAAATGCAGGATGACTATAAAACGAATCATCTTCCACACTGATAGTTGCTTGGCGGATAAAGTTTGGGATTTCTCCGGGTCCAATAATAGTCCTCTTTTCTTCTCCATATATTTCATAGAGTAAAATTTCCCCGGTTCTGTCATAAATTTTTGTTGATTGGGAAACTTGGATATTTGCAATTTCCTGCGGACCCGGAAGGGATGAGATAATTCTAAAAAAGAAAACAACTCCAATAATAAATAAAAACAAAAAACCAAGCAGGATTTGAGTTAAAACACGTCGTTTTTTTATCCACTTCATATAATTCTCATATAATTTAACTCTTAAATTGAATATAAAACAAATTAACCCCGGTATTTTTTCAGGGTTAATTTATTTTATGCCAATTAGTCTTCTAATTCACCGCCATCATCCCCTTCGTCTTCCTTTCTTTCATCCTCATCTTCTTCATCCTCAAACTCCCCGCCCTCACCGTCATCTACTCCATCAATCTTTTGCCCCTCTTCCTCGTTATTCTCCTCAGAAAAATCCTCCATATAATACTTATTTATTAAGGCGACCTTTGGGTTATTGGAGAATTATATAGAAACAAGTATTGTTGTCAACCAGAAAAACGCGCAGAATTTTTTGTTTCAAAAGACGCTCTTATTGCTATTGCCAAGGCGTCGGAAATATCATCATATCCACCAATCTTATCTATGCCAAGCGTCATACAAACCACCTTTGATAAAGCTTGCTTACTGGCTCTGCCATCTCCAGATACAACACTTTTAATATTATTTGGACTAAACTCCAAAACCCGAACACCGGAGCTTTTGGCAACAAAAAGAATAACTCCCCTTGCTTCAGCAACAGACAATGCAGTTTTCTTGTTTTTTGAGAAAAATAAAGTCTCCAAAGAGATTAAATCAGGCCTATGTGAAGTAATAAGCCCCTTAAGCTCTTTGCCGATATAGGTAAGACTATCGCCGGGCGCTTTAGAT
>CAJVWL010000049.1 GCA_913009745.1 uncultured bacterium
CGCTCTTCCGATCTCACAATAATAATATTTGTCCATTATAACCTTTTTGACGATCGTCAAAAAGGTTATAATGCCAATCAAGAAATTAAATCACGTAAATTAAATCTCTTAATTCGAGATAATTAGCTTAGACAAGACCAAGTACTGCGATTTAATTAAGTTCAATTGGTGTTTTCCCTTCCCTTTGGATTTTTGTAAGCATTAATTTCCCATCACTAACCACCGCCTCCAAAAGCTTTGTACGTTTTTCATCTATGAACGTGTAAACACCCGGCTCGGGATTGAGCGCGCATATTTTCCTTTCTATCTCCGCCGCCTTTGTCCTATTTTTTCCACTCATAGCTTCCTTTAGCTCGTCCGGTGAAATATATCCATCATCACCGGTAAACTTATTTGTATATGTCGCTTGTGATTCGTCCTGGGGCGATGCAGTAGTCTCTCCGCGTACAAATTTCGGAAGAATATTGACAAGCATATCTCCGGCAAGCCCGGCAAGCTCAACACTCAACTTTTCATAATTCCGGTTCTCTATTTTTATTGCTTTTGATTCTATGATTTGCCCGTGGTCAATTTTATCGTCAATTAAAAATAACGTTATCCCTGTGTCTTTTTCGTCAGCTAGTATCACGGACTGAATAGGAGATGGCCCCCTAAATTTTGGAAGAAGTGACGGATGAACGCCTATTACGCCAAGACGAAAACTATTAATTACTTCATCGGGAATTATTTTTGAATATGCAGCAACAATCCCAAAGTCACAGGACGAAAACATACTGATTAGCTCC
This sequence comes from uncultured bacterium, assembly GCA_913009745.1. Classification (GTDB taxonomy): domain Bacteria; phylum Patescibacteriota; class Minisyncoccia; order UBA6257; family Colwellbacteraceae; genus CAJVWL01. The sequence continues at coordinate 786 of CAJVWL010000049.1, forward strand.
TTTAACTCATTTTTATTTTCCGGCTGAAGTATTTTAACGTCCGAGCCCGTATCTTTGTTTAATTTTTGGATGAGTTCTTTTGTAGGCGGGGGAGTAATAATCTGATGTCTGCCTATTGGCCTGTCTGGATTGCACACAAGAGCAGATGGAATTATCTCGGCATCTATAAGTTTTTTTAGAATTATTGCCGCGAATTCCGGTGTTCCAAAAAAAATATAATTCATAATTAGTTGTCTATAATTATTTATTTGTCATTAAACCGCCGAAAATTATTTTTTAAAATAATCAATAATTAACTTGCCGTTCAAGTGGTCAATCTCGTGCTGAAAAATCATTGCAATGGTGCCCCATAAATGCATTTTTACTCGCCTATGATTCCTATCAAATGCCTTTACCGTTATCTCATTTGGTCGTACAACATCACCAAAATCATTGGGAACGCTTAAACACCCTTCTTCCATAACACTTGTACTTTTTGAGGAATCAATTATTTCAGGATTAAATATGGCATAAAACTTATTGTTAAACTCTGCGACAAAAACCTTCATATTCAAACCAATTTGATTTGCCGAAAGTCCCATGCCGTTCGCATCTTTCATAGTTTTGCGCATCATAAGGATTAAATCACGGATTTCTTTTTTACTAAACTTGTCAAAATCAAAATCGGCAACCTTACGGCGCAAAAACTTCTTTTGCTTCTTGTCTTCAATTGTTAGGATTTCTGCTTTTTCCTCCATAAGCTTGTAATAATTTCATAAAGTAAGCCCCCTTGTTTTTAACGTTATCTCTTTCTTCAACAGACTTGGCAAGTCTCAATAATTTATCCGGACCATATTCTTTTGCAAGTTTTATATATAAAGATTTATGACTTTCATCATCCAAAGATTGCGCGATTATTAATCCTATCATTTGATGCTCTGAATAAACCTTGGACTCTTTACTCCTTTTGTTTAGCTCTTCTAAATAATCCATGTCTATATACTACCCACTTACCGTAACTTGCTCAAATCGTTTGATGTTGCATTACAACTATACTACAATTTACTCTGACTTAATGAGAAAAAGAACTTTAGGAATAGTTGGTCTAATTATAATTGTTACGATAACGCTTGTCAGCGGCATCTATTATATCGGCTTTAACGCCGGACTTGAGCAGACAAAGCGTATTGTAATAGAAAATGTCAGCAATACAACGTCACCGGAAGTTAATAGCGCAAACTTTGCAGTATTTTGGGAGGTTTGGGATAAACTTAAAAACGATTATTTAAATGGCGGCGACCTAAGTAATCAAGACCTTATATACGGAGCTACAAAGGGGCTAACGGAGGCTACCGGCGACCCGCACACCACATTCTTTAATCCGGAAGACTCCAAAAAATTCAATGATGATGTTAGGGGCGTGTTTGCCGGTATCGGCGCAGAGATAGGCATTAGAGATAAACAGATTATAATTGTCGCCCCTCTGAAAGGCACGCCGGCAGAACTTGCCGGAGTTAAGCCGGGTGACAAGATACGAAAGATAGACGGCGAATCAACACAGGGAATGTCAATAGATGAAGCCGTTAAAAAAATTAGAGGAAAGATTGGAACAAAGGTTGTTTTAACAATTTTCAGGGATGATTGGGACAAGGAAAAGGATATAGAAATTATTAGGGCAGATATTCGGGTTCCGACCGTAAGGTGGAAAATAAAAGATGGCAATATAATCTACCTCCAGCTATTTAGCTTCAACGGCAATACGGATACGGTATTTAAAAATGCGATTATCCAGTCGGTTCTTAGCGGAGGGAAGGGGATTGTGCTCGATCTTCGCGGAAATCCGGGAGGATATCTGGATGTTGCGGTTGATATTGCCGGTTGGTTTATTAAACGCGGTGATGTTGTTGTAATGGAAAGATTTTCTTCTGGTGACAAAACAATACTCCGCGCAAATGGCAATGAAGCTCTAAGGGGATTTCCGGTCGTTATACTCATAGATAAAGGTTCCGCCTCGGCATCGGAAATCTTAGCAGGCGCCTTGAGGGTACAAAACGGAATAAAATTAGTTGGAGAACAAAGCTTTGGAAAGGGGACCGTGCAGGAACTGCAAAGGTTGAGTGATGGCTCTTCACTGAAGGTAACCGTTGCCAATTGGCTTTTACCGGATGGGAGCATAATTGAGGGGAATGGATTAACTCCGGATGTTAAGGTCCCTATAAGCGAGAATGATATAACCGCAGGCAAAGACCCGCAACTGGAAAAAGCAATAGAAGTGCTTAAGCAGGAGATGAAATAGTGGTATACCAAAAACATGAAAGTAATTCTTTTAGAAGACGTTAAGGGGCTAGGTAAAAAGGGTGAGATTAAAGAAGCGCATAGCGGATATGCAAGGAATTTTCTTATTCCAAATAAACTCGCCAAACTCGCCACTCAATCAGTGGTTAGCGATTTCACTATGCAGGTAGAAAAAAAGAAAAAACGCATAGAAGCCATGAGCAAGCAGCTTGACGAACTTCATGTGTCGTCATCTGCTTCACCGCTTGTATTTTTTCTTAAGGTAGGGGATAAGGGAGAAATTTTTAGCTCCGTTAGCTCTACTGATATAGCTAAAAAAATAGTTGAAGAGATCGGAAGAGCGTCGTGTAGGGAAAGAGTGTAGATCTCGGTGGTCGC
>CAJVWL010000050.1 GCA_913009745.1 uncultured bacterium
TTCTGCAGTTTCGCGCTTTGTCTTCGTTGTTTTTTTAATGATACGGCGACCACCGAGATCTACACTCTTTCCCTACACGACGCTCTTCCGATCTAAAGCGCTCTTTGTATTTTTTCATGTGACCTTATAATAGCCTTTGACTCAAGTAAAATTCAACTAAAGGCTACTATAAACTCACCCGAATAAAAAAATACCTTTGGGTGTTTTTTGTGTTTTAGGGTGACCCCAGGGAGAATCGAACTCCCGTCTCCGCCGTGAGAGGGCGACGTCCTAGCCGCTAGACGATGGGGCCTCTTTAACGCGCAAAAAAGCCGGTACTGCAAGGATTTTAGCTAAATTCAGCGCCTCAATCAAACCGCTGACGGCATAAAAACAATCTTATCCGGAAATATCATCAGGCGGGATATTGTAGTAATTGATTATAAATTGCGCAAGCTCTCTAAACGCTGGAACGATGGTCAACGCCGCATGAGGCGCTCCCGCCGGCTTGTCCAATCTCATTAAAACAATGAATTGCGCGTCATATGCCGGCACGAAACCTATGTATGTATCAATCACGTCCTTTGTGTATCCGCCTGTCTTGAAATTTGGAACCTGCGCGGTACCGGTTTTACCGGCAACGCTATAGCCATTGATTTTAGCGACTCCCGCCTTATCAACGGCCGAAACCATCATACCAATCACCTTCCTGCTCGTATCCCTTGATATAACCCTCCTAATCACCTCCGGGCTCGCCGATGCGTCTAAATACGGTCTCATAAGCACTCCCCCGTTCGCAATTGCGGATATCGCGCTTATAAGCCCTATGGGTGTCACCGAAATACCTTGTCCAAAGCTTGCCGTCGCAAAGTTAATCTCGCGAGGGTCATTCTCAAGCTGACCTAAGCTTCCAATAATCTCACCGGGCAAATCAATGCCCTTTTTCTCCTTGAGGCCAAACTTAATTAAATAATTATAGAAAATATCATTTCCCGTGGTCTTTTCCGCAAAAACGGCTCCCGTGTTTATTGAACGTTCAATTACATGCGTCATTGTTGTCTTTCCATACGCCCTAAGATCCCAATTGCGTATAGTCCTGCCATTTAGCGTGACCGAACCCGTATCATAATAGGTTGTATTCGGTGTTATTTTTCCCGAATCAATCCCGGCAGACATCGTAATAACTTTAAATATTGACCCCGGTTCATAGACGGACTCAACCGCAGGGTTTAGAAACATCTTTATATCAAATTTTCCATAATCATTCGGGTTGAAGTTTGGATAACTTGCCATAGCTAAAATCTTCCCCGTCCTCGGGTTCTCAACAATCACCGTTCCGCCTACGGCGTCAAATTCATCAACCATCTTATCTAATATGTTTTCCGCTTGCACTTGTATATTCCTATCTATCGTGAGATATATGTCTTCTCCATTTTTTGGAGGAATAAGTTTATCTCCTTTTGTTAATCCCGGAATGCCGCGAAGTTTTTTATCAAAATAGCGCTCCACGCCATACTGCCCGCTACTAATACTGCTGTCTGCGATTGATGTAAATCCCAATAACTGTGAAGCTCTTTTCTCAAGCGGATAAAAACGCCCAGGGGTAGTTCCTATATAAACACCCTTTAGATTTTTATCTTTTATCTTTTTTGCAACTTCATCGCTCACTCTCCTTGTAATGCGTTCATATGGATCATTACTTTTGCTCAATGATTTAACAACTTTTTTCTCATCAGCGCCCGTAATTTCGCTGACGACTTCCGCGGTTTCCTTCGGCGCAGAAACTTCTTTTGGCACCGCGTAAATGTAGGGATACTCTCTATTAATGACTGCTGGGATGCGGCTTCCGTCTTTGTCGGTAAAATAAATACTCCCTCTTTTGGGAGTTAATGCGCCTGCAATCTCGTGTGTAAAAGACGCTTGCTCTTGATATTTTTCTCCCCGCTTTACCTGAATACCAAACAAACCGTTCAACAGGAATGCATATACAAACGTGAATATTCCTATTAGTACCGTGATACGGCTTATTCTGATTAGCGCTGTACTGCGATTGATTCTGCTGCGATTGACCATTGTGGATTTCTATCTTTCACAAGCCCTCGTTCCTCTGCCAATTTTTCAAGATTGCCTGCGTCTATTAATCCATAATACTTATTTTTTAATTCAGCGTTATCCACTTTTAGCTCTTCCAGTTGAGCTTTAGCTTTTTTTATGTCGTGATTTGCGGTAACGGTCTGCAAGTATATAAACACAAAGCCAAGTATTGATACGACCGTTATGATGCCAAATATAATTAATAATCTTGTTGTGTCTTTATATTTATTTGGTTTAATGATTGTCATAATTAAAATTCAATAACTCTTAATTTTGCGCTGCGACTTCTTGGGTTTTGTTTCATTTCTTCCTCTGTTGCTGTTATTGGCTTCTTCGTAATTATCTTTGCGTCTCCTAGCGCGGAGAGTTTTTTGAATGCGAGTTTCACCAGCCTGTCTTCCTTTGAATGGAATGATATAATCACCACTCTACCTCCCGGCGCTACAACCGTCCTGATTCGTTCTAGAAAAGTATTAAGATTTCTAAGCTCATCATTCACATACATCCGCAACGCCATAAATGTTCGTGTGGCGGGATTTATTCTTCCATGCTCATAGTTTCCGGGAACTGCATCTTCTATCACCTGCGCTAACTCGCCGCTTGTTTTGATCGGCTGTTTATGTTCCGCCTCCCATATTGCTCCCGCTATACGCCTTGCATATCTTTCATCACTCAATTCTCTTATCATGTCACCGAGCTCTGACTCGTCCAGCTGACGAAGAACTTTATATGCCGGCAGACTGTCTTCGTTGTATGTCATAAGAAGCGGCTCATCCTTTTGAAAACTGAAGCCCTTTCCATCGGATAACTGTTCGGATGAAAATCCGATATCCAGCAGGACTCCATCCGCCATGGGAAGCCCCTCCTCAACCAAAATATCCGCACGCTTGACTACCACCTCGTCGGCGTGCCAGCGGATACGGGTGGCTTGAACCATGTCATCGTGCCACGCAGTCCTTCCGGCGCGCTCATCTTCCGCGCGGTCATCAATCAGTGGGAGATCACCAAGGAATATACCTTCTCAAAATCGCAGCTACCCGCTGACCACCAAACCCCGTTCGGCTTTTCGTTGGTCATCAAGTTCCGCAATCTGGCGAACGTAGATCGACGCTTGTCATACACCCTCGTCGGGCCGGCGGGAATCCTGCCCGACGACAAAAGCAGTGCCTACGGCCGCATCCTTGCCCGCTGTGCTTTCCTCGCCGGTGAAACCGACGCGGATATTGAAGTAGAGAACCAAGACATCAGCTCCCTCAGCAAAGAAAAGCCACCCGCTCACTCAATCAGCACGCAGAACATCGCCT
>CAJVWL010000051.1 GCA_913009745.1 uncultured bacterium
AAGGGGGATAGGGTATGGAGTGAGGGAGAGTGTGACATGGGATGGTGCGAGGTTTTTTTTTTTCAAGCAGAAGACGGCATACGAGATAAAGGAATGTGACTGGAGTTCAGACGTGTGCTCTTCCGATCTACGCCGGTTCTAGTGCCTGAAGACCATGACTCCCAAAATCAACAAAGGTGCCGCGCGTTTCAATGAGTCTTTTTCTTGAGCGTCCCTTGCGCCACTTTCTATGTTTTACTTTCTTTGGAATTAACATATCGGACTATTCTTTATCCTTATCATTAAATATTTGCCCCTTATATATCCAGACCTTAACGCCGATTACACCGTATTTCGTAAACGACCTTGCGGTTCCGTAGTCAATATCGGATCTCAGCGTTGTTAGGGGTAGTTTGCCGGATTCCATATGCTCGCTTCGCGCAATTTCCGTTCCATTTAATCTACCCGACAACATTATCTTGGCGCCTTTGGCGTCTCTGTTTTGCATTATTATATCAAGCTGACGTTTCATGACGCGTCTATATCGCATTCTTTTCTCCAAGTCCCATGCAATATTCTGAGCAATTACCTTTGAGGAAATCTCGGTTCTTTTCAGCTCCTCCACCGTAAGGCTTAGTGCTTCATTTGGGCTTAAAACTTTTTTAAGCGCTTTTTCCAGTTGGCTGATGCCCTCTCCGCCGCGTCCGATAATCAAGCCTGGGCGGCTTGCCTTTATAAATACCTTGTAGCGATCCGATGTGCGCTCAATTTCTATTGATGCAATACCCGCTTTTATTGTCCTTTTCATTATAATATCCCTTACCTTTTCATCCTCTTCAAGCCATTTGCCGAAATATTTGCCGTTCGGAATCCAGCGGGACATCCACTTCTTGTTAACTCCTAGTCTATATGTTGTTGGATTAATTTTTCTTCCCATGATATCTATATTGACTTTCTTCTAAAGACCTTTTGGGCAAAACCTTTTTTCTCCTTTTTCAGCAGCTTGTCCGAAGATTTGCGTTCAGGTTTTTCTTTTCGCGCCTGTTTTTCTTTAAACTCTTTAACCTTTTTTTGTATCTCCGGCACTACGAAAACTGGATGCTTAACATCATCCGATTCAACAAGTCTTACCGTAATATGGCTCATTTTTTTCTCTATAAGCGTTGCTCTTCCTCTTGATCTAGGCAGTGTTCGCTTAAGCCTTGCCCCGCTATCCACTCTAATAGAGTTTATAATCAACTTATCTACGTTCATTTGTTCTTCTTTTGCGTTTGCTATAGAAGAACGAATAAGTTTGGATAGCGGCCCTGTGCTCCTTGAGCTTATTATATCCAATTGGGATAATGCGTCTTGAACATGCATACCCTTAAGCGTAGACGCCACAAGCCTCACTTTCCGAGGAGCAATGTGTAGATTTTTTAATATCGCTTGTGTGTGTTTATTTTCCATAAATCAAATTATCCTGTTGTTTTTTGCTCCATTGCTCTTTGTATTTTTCCTCCGTGCTTAATAAATTTTCTTGTTGGAGAAAATTCACCGAGTCTATGCCCTACCATATCTTCATTTACTAAGACCTCTATAAAATCTTTTCCGTTATGGACTCCGAACGTGAACCCTACCATTTCAGGAGAAATCTCGGAACTTCTTGACCATGTTTTAATAACCTCCTTTTTTCCATCCAATGCCTTTATCTTTTTTAGGAGTCTTTGGTCAACATACGGTCCTTTTTTTAAGCTTCTACTCATATTGGTTTATTTTTTTCTACGTTTTTTTATTCTTCTTTTTATGATCAATCTATTGGATGCTTTCTTTTTATTCCTTGTCTTTCTGCCCCCGGTAACATTTCCCCATTTATCCTTAGGCCTTTTTATTCCGCGTTGTGTCCTTCCTTCACCTCCGCCATACGGATGGTCAACCGGATTCATTGCAGATCCCCTAACCGTCGGCCTAACGCCCATTAACCTCTTTCTTCCTGCTTTTCCTATAACAACAAGATTATGTTCTTGGTTGGAAACTTGTCCGAGTGAAGCATAGTTTCTTGATAACACTTTTCTAACTTCTCCGGATGGCAACTTAAGGTTCGTATATCCGCCCTCGTGAGCTAGAATCTGCGCCTGTGTTCCTGCGCCGCGGACTATCTGTCCGCCCTTACCGGGCTGTAATTCTATATTATATACAGAATAACCTACAGGTATACTCTCCAACGCTAAACGATTTCCTGTTTTAAACGCCGTAGTTTTTGATGTAATAATTTCATCACCAACCTTTATCTCGTTTGGAGCAATTAGATATCTCCTTTCACCGTCACGATACAACACCTTCATTATGAACGACGTTCTATTCGGGTCATATTCTAACGACTCAACCGTTGCAGGGATATCCAGTTTGTCTATTCGTTTAAAGTCTACGACGCGGTATCTTCTTTTAACTCCTCCTCCCTGGTGCCTAACCGTAATTCTCCCGCGATTGTTCCTTCCGGCATTTTTCTTAATGGGAGCAAGCGCTGATTTTAATGGCTTGTCTTTGCTTAATACGCCGTAGTCAACGGTTGTCATGTGTCTTCTTGATTGTGTATATGGCTTATATCTTTTCATGTTCTTTAGTGAGGAATGATATCAATTACTTCTCCCTTTTTTAAGGTTACAATAGCTTTTTTATGCGTATTACCTTTGTTTTTTACGCGAATAATGTTCATTTTTATGACATGCACGCCGTATATCTCTTCAACTAGCCGTTCAATCTGCTTCTTATTCGCCGATTGGTCAACAAGAAAGACATATTTATTCAATGAACTTAAATCTGTAGCCTTCTCGCTAATCCATGGTTTTTTTAAAAGAAGTCTATTTAACTGCATTGTAGTGTTTATCAATTTTTTCAATTGCGCCTTTTTCCAGCACGATATTCTTATAACGCAGTATATCGTATGTATTTAACGAACGGGGGTCAATGCTTTTTACGCCTTGGACGTTCCTGCTTGCTTGATATATAGAGCTATCGCCGGTATTAGGAATTATAAGCATACTTGTTTTTTTATCGGAAAAACGTTCGGCAAGCTCCGAAACCAGTTTTGTTCTTGGCTCTGTTATCTTAAAATTATCAATTATCTTCACTTCCCCGTCTTTGAGTCGACGTGAAAACGCGGAAAAAATAGCTCCCTGGCGCATCTTTTTACTGAATTTCAGTTTAAATATTTTTTCTCTAAGCGGACCGTGTGTTACTCCGCCG
>CAJVWL010000052.1 GCA_913009745.1 uncultured bacterium
AAGCAGAAGACGGCATACGAGATAAAGGAATGTGACTGGAGTTCAGACGTGTGCTCTTCCGATCTATAACCTTATCAAGTTTTTCTATGTTTTCCTTTATGCCCCTAGCAAGATTTATAACAAACTCCCGTTCGTCAAACCCCGGAGCAAATTCCTTAAGATCGCGTTCAATAATCTCTTCTAATTCAGGCTTCTTTTTATTGAAGTCCCATTCATATAGTGACTGAAGAACTATTCCTCTACCGAGATTTCTTGTTGCCATACTTGCCACAATTTGTGCATGCCCTGTGCGGTAGAATAGGAGCCTTACAGCTGGGACATGCGAGCATCTTAATCGGTTTTAATGCATGGTGACTGCGCCGTCTGGCGGTTTTCGACTTTGTGCCGTGTTTTTTAGGTACGCCCATAATATTACTTAATATAAAATATTTAAGATTCAACTACGTTTATTCTATCTACTTTTTAAGATACGTCAATCTGTGTATTTTTTTCGGACCATATTTTCCTATTGAATTAAAATGAAGAGAGGTTCCGTATCCCTTGTGGCGCGCAAGACTATACATAGGATATTTCTTCTGCAGCTTTATCATGTAGTCGTCACGTGTCACCTTTGCGGCAATTGATGCCAACTTTACGGCAACTATTTTCTCATCTCCGCGTATCACGGTTTTTGTATTAAGTCTCTTATGGATTTTTAGGCCGAGATAGAGTCCTCCGTCCAAAAATATATTTACGTTGCGCAGATTAATATGAGAGTTTTTGATTAATCTTTCAAATGCTCTACTTGCTGCAAGATTGGCGGAATTGCTTATGTTTATTCTTTCTATTGTCCTTGGATATACGCGCGCAGTTGCATAAACTATCCTTTTGTCATTCTTGATATAGTTAAACCACAGAGCTCTCTGTTTTGCGCTAAGCTTTTTAGAATCCCTCAATTTTGGTAAACTGCTTAATCGCGGATAGAACCCTTTCGGTATCAGAACTACTCCGACCGAAATCGGTCCGGCGAGCGCTCCGCGTCCTGCCTCATCAATACCTATTGTGTACATAGTGATATAATAATATAGATAAAGAAAAAAGTAGACGAATAAAAATGCTTTTAAAACGATTGGAGCTTCAAGGATTAAAATCTTTTGCAGACAAAACAATATTGGATTTAAGCAGTAATATTACTGCAATCGTTGGACCAAATGGTTCGGGTAAGTCTAATATCACGGACGGAGTAAGGTGGATTCTTGGAGAAAGAGATGCGCGTAATCTCCGTGGAACAAAGGGTGAAGATTTGATATTCTCGGGTACGGAAAAACGTTCGCGGCTTGGACTTGCTCAAGCAACGCTTTATTTTGATAACGAATCCGGGTTTTTTCCGGTTGATTTTAAGGAAGTATCGGTATCAAGAAAAATAAGCAGGGATGGCGTATCGCAATTTTTTATAAATAAATCAGAAGTTCGCCTAAAGGATATTATTGATTTCCTCGCGCGTATAAAATTAGGCGCGCGAGGGCTTACGGTTATAAATCAAGGGGAGAGTGATGTGTTTATCAAGTCAAATCCACAAGAGAGAAAGGAGATGATAGAAGAGATATTGGGACTCAAGGAGTATCAGCTCAAGAAGAATGAAGCATCTCGAAAACTGCAGAATACGTTTTTTAATCTAGAGAAAGCCAAAGCATTGGTTGAAGAGATTAAGCCGCACTTAAGGCTGTTGAGGCGCCAAGCAAGCCGTTACGAAAATCGTGAACGTATAGCAAGCGAGCTTAAGGAGCTGGAGAGCGTATTCTATGGCGGACGAGTAAAAAGGCTAAACAATGAGCTCGAGAAGCTTTCTGTAATAGAAAAAGAAATAGATGCAAGAATAAAATCCGCCAAACTTGAGTTTGAAAAAATAGAGAGCGAGCTTAAAGGTGTCAGCAGGAACGAGCCAAAAACAATAAGCCATATAAAAGAAATACGCGTAAAAAGACAAAATATACTGGAGAGGCGCGCGGAGTTTCAAAGAACGATGGGTAAACTTGAAGCGCAGCTTGAAATGCAAGCGAGAAAAACCGTTAAGAGCAATATTAATATAGAGGATATCCTGCATAGAATAAAAATGATCGCAGAGGAGGGGATTGAAAATAGCGATGTAAATAAATTACACGATATTCTGCAAAAAATTCTTTCGGTGATAGAGGACCTTTTTCAAGGGGGTAATAATCCGGATAAAAGTGAAGAAGCAAAAATATCCTATGAAAAAGTTCTTGGTGATATAAAATCTATGGACGACGAATTAAATAGACTCAATACCGATGAAGTCGGGCTTCAAAAATCACTCGAGAGCTTTAATAAAGACTTCAAAGATGCATATGAACACGTTGAATCTGAAAGAGCAAAGGTGGAAGTATTGGTAAAAAAGAAAAACGAGATATTGCTTGAGAAAGAAAGAATTGTGATTAAATTATCCAGCTTAGAAGAAGAGGTTAGTCAAATGGGCAGGAAACTGTCCTCACTAGAGAAATCTTTTGACGAACTTGGCGATGATAAAAACACAATAGAAGAAAGCGATGAGGGCGTGGCAATGAAGAGAATTTATAAATTGCGCGAGGAGATTTCACGTATTGGTGAGATAGATGCGAGTATTATCACGGAAGCAAAAGAGACGGAAGAAAGATATGTATTTTTGGACACCCAAATTGGGGATTTGGAGAAAGCTATCACCGACCTCAAGCTTTTAATAAAAGAGCTTGATGATAAAATTTCTATGGAGTTTAATTCCGCGATTAAATCTATTAACGAGGAGTTTTCTAAACTCGTTCGTGAAATGTTTGGCGGAGGCAAGGGAAGATTAATGGTCAAAAGTTTGGGTAAAAAAATAGATGATGAATATGAGGAAGAAGCAAATCATGTGGATGCCGTTGGTATTGAGATAGATATTTCTCTTCCTAAAAAACGAATAAAGGGTCTGGAGGCGCTATCCGGAGGGGAACGAAGCCTTATTTCTGTTGCGGCGCTTTTCGCGTTGATTTCAGTTAGTCCTCCTCCGTTTTTGGTTTTGGATGAAGTTGATGCGGCATTAGACGAGAAAAACGCGAAACGTTTAGATCGGAAGAGCGTCGTGTAGGGAAAGAGTGTAGATCTCGGTGGTCGCCGTATCATTAAAAAAAAAAAACTAATAGAAAAACTTTC
>CAJVWL010000053.1 GCA_913009745.1 uncultured bacterium
CCCAAAAAAAGTGTGTCGGGGGAAGTTAAGCCCGGCATGACGATATACGCAAGAATAAAAAATGGGATATTATATACTTATGCGACTTCATAGAACACAAAGAAATTCTCGCATCAACCGCGCAGTAAAGTATTTTGTTTCCGCCGACCTTGCGTTGTTTGCCGGCTGGGGTTTTGTCGCTCCAATTATGCCGGTTTTCATAGTAGAGCAGCTTACCGGAGCGACGCTTGTTACCGTCGGTGTAAGCGCGGGGCTTTATTGGTTGGCACGTTCGTTTATACAGCCGCCCATTGCTATTGCGATAGATAAAAGACGCGGCGAGAAAGATGATTTGTATGTTCTTATGTTCGGGCTTATTCTTGCCGGTTTTGCAACAACAACGTTGGCTATCATCACAACGCCGGCACAGCTCTATGTTGTTCAAATTATCTACGGCTTAGCGCTGGGCATGTATAGCGTTTCGTGGACTGCTATTTTTTCTCGTCACATAGATGGAGATAGACTGGCCTTTGACTGGTCGCTTGATAGGTCAACTTTGGGTATCGCCATTGCAATATCAAGCTTTGCCGGGGGCGCCATTGCCAGTCAGTTTGGCTTTAGGATGCCTTTTGTTATTGCGGGGATGTTCGCATTCATATCTGCGTTTATAGTTTTCTTATCCCAAAAGTTCATTTTGCCAACGAGTAAGTCCGGAGCAAAATTGCAGTCACCGGACTTGGCGATTAGCAGTAGGCAAGACATACCAATCAATCGTTAGATGCAAAACAGCGAAATTGCAAAAATCCTCCTTGAGGTAGGTGAATATCTAGAAATGGATAAGGCATCTTTTCAGTCACGCGCATACAAAAGGGCGGCCAGTACGATTTTTAACCTTGAAGAAAAATTGCAGGATATTTACGAACAAGGCGGACTGGATGGACTAAAGAACATTTCCGGAATTGGGCCGTCTATATCCCTAAAAATTGAGGAACTGTTAAAAACGGGACACCTCAAGTATTATGAATCGTTCAAGGATGCGGTGCCGATAAAAATAGACGAACTAACGCGGATAGAGGGGATTGGTATTAAAAAAATAAAGACGCTTTATAAAAAACTGGGAATTAAAAACATTGATGATTTGGAAAAAGCCGCGCGGTCCGGAAAGATAAGAAAAATTGAAGGTTTTGGAAGCAGGTCAGAGGAGAATATCCTAAAGGGAATAGAGTTCCAGCGTAAAAACGCCGGAAGATTTACGCTGGGAAGTATAACGCCTATCGCGGAAGACATCGCAGAACGCCTGCGCGGAGTTAGTGGAGTATCAAAGGTTGTAATAACCGGTTCGTACAGGCGCAGAAAAGAGACAATAGGCGACTTGGATTTTCTTGTCGTTTCAAAGAGCGGAAAAAAATTGATGGACTACATTGTTTCGCAACCGGAGGTAGAGCGCGTTCTTGCAAATGGCCCAACAAAGTCATCGGTAAGATTAAGGTCCGGTATAGACGTTGATGTAAGAGTTGTCCCCCCCGAGTCTTACGGAGCGGCTCTTGCGTATTTTACGGGCTCAAAATCACACAATGTTTCAATGCGCTTGATAGCTCAGCGAAAAGGGTTAAAACTAAATGAATACGGGCTGTTTAGGGGCAATAAAAGAATTGCCGGCTCATCCGAGAAAGAAATATATGAACTTTTGGGGATGGATTATGTTTTTCCCGAGATGCGCGAAGATCTTGGGGAAATTGAGCTTGCAAAGAGAAAAAAACTGCCAAACCTTATTAAATACGGTTCATTGAAAGGGGACCTTCAAACGCAATCCACATGGACGGATGGATCAAACAGCATTGAGGAGCTCGCGCGCGCAGCCATAGATAGGGGGCTTGAATATATTGCTATCACCGATCACACCAAAAATCTTGCTATGACGCACGGATTGGACGAAAAGCGTATTCGTAAACAGATGACGGAAATTGATAATCTTAATAAAAAGCTAAAGGGTAAAATAGTTGTTTTAAAGGGAACCGAGTGCGACATTTTGAAGGATGGAACCCTTGATTTGCCAGACAATATTCTAAGAGATTTGGATATTGTGGGGGTTGCGGTTCATACATATTTTAATCTTCCGAGAAAGGAACAAATGGAACGCATAAAACGCGCTATAAAAAATCCAAATGTAGATATATTATTTCATCCCACCGGAAGAATAATTAATAGAAGAGCGGCGGAAGATATAGATATTGATAAGCTTATTGATATTGCGAAGATAACTGGTACTATTTTGGAGATAGATGCATTTCCTGACAGACTTGACTTAAAGGACGAATATATTAGGAAATGCGTCAATGTCGGCGTCAAGATGAGTATTGACTCGGATGCGCACTCCACAAACCATTTTGGTTATCTCGATTTTGGAATTGCGCAAGCGCGTCGCGGCTGGGCGGAGAGGAAAGACATTATTAATGCCTGGCCGTTAAATAAATGTTTAGAATTCACAAAACATGGTTAGAGAAATATCAGCGGGACTAGTTGTTTTTAGGCGTACAAAAGATGGGCCGAAGTTTTTACTGCTCTATAGCGGGGGTAGATACTGGAATTTTCCAAAAGGGAAAATAGAGGCGGAAGAGAAAAGTCTACAAACCGCATTGCGTGAGACGGAAGAGGAAACCGGACTAAAGAGAGAGGAGCTTAAGATTAAGAAAGGATTTAAGGCGTATGAACGCTTCACATTTTTTAGCGGAAGAATTCGCAATAGGGTTTTTAAAACGGTAATTTTCTATTTAGCGGAGACAAACAAGAAGCAGATACAAATTTCAAGCAGGGAGAGTAACGGCTTCGGATGGTTTTTATATAAGGATGCGATGCATCTCTTAAAAATCTACAAAGACAGTGCAACCGTTCTAAAAAGGGCAAACAACTTTATTCTTCAGTCGTATAAGAAACAATCTTCTTAAAGGTTTCGGGTTCATTCTCCGCTAAGTCGGCTAATATTTTTCTGTCAAGGCCGATATTTTTCTTTCCGAGAGAATATATGAATTTATTGTAGTTTGTTCCTTCTTTTCGTGCGCCGGCATTAATTTTTACCTGCCACAATCTCCTAAAATCACGCTTTTTCTTTTTGCGGTCATTAAACGAATGCGACCATGCGTGTAGCAATGCTTCTTTCGCCGCGCGTTCTTTGGACTTTCGTCC
>CAJVWL010000054.1 GCA_913009745.1 uncultured bacterium
TTTCTTGTGTAAATTTATCTGCCGGAATCTTTTCTATAAGATCAAGTCCGATTTTTAAATTTACCGCAGTATCTTGCAGTGACGACTCATGCCACTTTAAAAGATTACTATCATAATTGGGCAATGTGAAGTAAAAATCTACGTAGTCCCCTACCTCATCCATTGTTGTTATTCTGCTTTTCAGGGATTTTATCATTGCCGGAGTTAATTTCCATCCGTGCGGTAAAAACGGCTTAGAAAGTTTAATAAACTCACCATCACTTAATTGCTTTATATAGTTGCTATTAAACCAATTGAGTTTTTCTATATTAAAAGCTGCTCCCCCTTTTTGAACCCGGCTTATTGTAAACTCTTCAATTATCTCTTCAATACTTAAAAGCTCCCTGTCGTCTTTTGGGTGCCATCCCAAGAACGCAAGAAAATTAACCATTGCTTCTTTGAGATATCCTTTATCTATATATTCTTTTAGTGAGGCGCCGTTGAGTCGTTTTGACATCTTGCTTCTATCCGGATTTAAAATTATCGGCAAATGCGCAAATTTTGGAATCTCGAATCCGAATGCATCCATAACGAGAATTTGTCTTGGAGTGTTTGAAATATGTTCTTCACCGCGTATTACGTGCGTTACCCCCATTAGCGCGTCGTCAATGACAACGGCAAGATTATAAAGAGGGGTTTCCGGGTCTTTAGCTATAACAAAGTCTCCAATTAACGATGTATTAAAAGAAACCGTTCCGCGAATTAAATCCTTGAACGTTATTTCTGCTTCCCTTACCTTAAACCTTAAAATAGAAGGATTACCTTCTTTAAGCTTCGCTTCTACGTCACTTTTTTTCATTGACCTGCAACGACCGGAATATTTTGGAGCAAACCCCTGCGAAAGCATTGCCTGACGTTCGTCTTCAAGCTCTTCTTTTGTACAAAAGCAATAGTATATCCATCCTTCCTCTAAAAGCTTGGCAATATATTTTTTATAGACTGCTGTTCGTTCGCTTTGTTTATAAAGCTCGTCCCATTCTATTCCAAGCCACTTTAAGCCGGTTTTAATATTTTCTTCAAATTTAGCATCGGAGCGCTCTTTATCGGTATCTTCAATACGCAGTATAAACTTACCGCCCTTAGATTTAGCGAATATCCAGTTAAATAATGCTGTTCGTGCGCTACCTATATGAAGCGGACCTGTCGGAGACGGCGCGAAACGAACTTTAATTATCGCCTCTTCACTCATTACCTTATAATACTAAGAGTTATTTCAGCTAAGTTCAAAGCTGAATTCTGAAAATAAAAAGATTTGGCGGTATTTGACATCTCCGCCAGCTTGGACTTATCTCTTAAAAGTCTTCCTATCGCCTCAACAAGAATATCCGATGATAAGTTTTTCTCCTCTATGACCAATGCTGCCCCCGTTTTACTGTATTCTTTCGCATTTTGCAGCTGGTGGTTATTGGCAGAGCCCGGGAGCGGTATTAAAATAGAGGGCCTTCCAAATGCCGCAATCTCAAAAATTGCGCCCGCGCCGGCTCTGCTTACTATTATATCGGCTGAAGAAAGGGCAATATTAATATTATTTTGTAAGTACGGAAAAGCTCTATAGCGCCCCGCTATATTTTTATGTATTTTTGCCTTTAGTAAATTAAACTCACGCATTACATTGTGGTAGTTTTTATCACCTGTTTGGTGGATAATTTGAGAAGTCTGCAAAATATCAGGCAAAGCTTCCAATATAATACTATTAATTTTGAATGATCCTTGTGATCCTCCTATAACTAATATTACGGGTAACTTTTCATCAAGTCCCAGAGATTTTTTTGCATCACCCTGACTAAGCTTTTTGTTTAATAAGTTATTTCTCATCGGATTTCCGATTACCACTCCCCTGTCCCCTACGTCTTTGAAACGTTTTAATGTTGACGCGAACGCGGTTGCTATAACATTTGCATAACGAGCCGTTATTGAGCTTGTAAGACTAGGGACGCTATCAGATTCGTGTATAATAATTGGTATATTGTAGATTTTTGCTGCAATAACAACGGCGACTGCGCCGGATCCACCCTTACTAAAAACTACATCGGGACGGAAAAGATGCACTTTCCATAACGCCTGAAATATACTTATTATAAATTTGGGGACATCAATAAAGTTTTGGATAGAGAAATATCTCCTCAATTTACTTCCCAATATATTGCCGACTTCTATGCCATTTTTCTCCAATACTTTTTTATACCTTTTGCTATCCCCTATATATTTTATTTCTATTTGTTTTTCCTTGTTTATGGAAAGCTTCTTTAGTTCTGACGCAACGGCAATAATCGGATAAATGTGTCCCCCCGTTCCTCCGCCCGTTACGAGAACTTTTATTTTTGTTTTATTCATTGTGATTTCTTAGACACACCTGCACATTCATACGCGTTTGCCTATGTTGAGAATAATACCACTCATGGTCATAAATATAATCAACGAGGTTCCACCATAACTTATAAATGGAAGCGTAACACCTGTAACGGGAGCAAATCCCGAATTCGCGCCTATATGAATAATAGCTTGTATTCCTATAATTGTGGCAAAACCAACCAATAAAAGCTTTCCAAACTCGTCTTTGCTTTGTTTGGCAAGGATAAATATCCTAGATGTTAAAACGAAGAAAATCAATATTATCAACGCAGAACCTATAAACCCAAACTCCTCCGCTATAATTGCGAATATTGAATCCCCTATCCTTTCGGGAAGATAGTTTTTTGCATAAGACTGTCCGTAACCGACCCCCTTTAATCCTCCGGAGCCAATCGCAACAAGGGATTGATTTAGTTGATACGAAGAGCCGTATATTTCCGTACCCGGATTCATAAAGGTCATAATTCTCTTCATCCTGTATGGCGCAATAAATATAAAGGCTGAAAATGCCAGTATGCCAAGAACGAATAGAGTTAATGTATGTGACTTCTTTGCTCCGCTTACAAAATACATCGCGAATGCGGCTGCCATTAAGATAATAGCGGCACTTGTTGATTTTTGCACAAGGAGCAGTACCCCGACGGACCCGGAAATTGCAAGAAACGGTAAAAATCCGCGCGCAATACTCGCTTGTCTATTCGCGCGAATATTA
>CAJVWL010000055.1 GCA_913009745.1 uncultured bacterium
GATCTTTCTTTCTTCTTCTTTTTTTTTTTAATGATACGGCGACCACCGAGATCTACACTCTTTCCCTACACGACGCTCTTCCGATCTATTTCCATAAACTCACCAAGCTTTATTCGCGCCCATTCTTTATTTCCCTTCTCCCTCCCCCTCAGTGTTAATTGTATCTCCACCCTATGTCCCTTCTTAAGAAATTCTTCCAATTTTCTAATTCTAATCATTAGGTCGTTTTTTGCGGTTCGCCCGCTGATTTGTATGCGTTTCGTCTCGGGAGCTTTCTGTTGCTTTTGTTTTTTTAGTTCCTTTTCACGCGCGTATCTAAATTTGTCAAAGTTAGTAATCTTGGCAATCGGTGGTGTTGCGGCCGGAGATATAAGGACTAAATCAAGCTCGCGTTCTTCCGCCATGGCAAGCGCCTTTTCCAATGGGTATACGCCAACATTGTCTCCGTCATCACTTATTATGCGGAGTTCTTTGTCGGTTATTTGATTATTTATTTTTATGCGATTAATAATTGGATTATTTAATTTAAGTATACCTTAATATGGTTTTGTTTAGATAGTTTTGCTATCCATAATTTTACCACGAGATAGTTTAATAAAACAAAAACAAAATTGCAAAAAAAGAGGAGGGGCAAAGCCCCTCCTACCCGTGTTTGCGTTTGTATGCGATAGATGCCTTGACGACATCTATCTGTTTTTTGTTTCTTCTCCCCACATGCCATCCTTTACACCACGCGCATTTGTAGCTGTGCCACTTTTTTGCCGCGAGGCTTCTATTGAGATTTCTTGCATGATAGAGCGCAGTATCCTCTGTCCTGTGAAATTTCTTGGATGTACATTGTCTTCTGCGAAGATGCCGTTTACTGGACATAGATTCACCTCCTTTTGGCAAAAACATAGTTACTGACTCCAATCTATTGACTCGTGGATGCTACACGTCATCAACAATGGCGTAGTATGGAGTTCTCCCTATTGGCATTGGGCACATCTCCCGAGGCGTTGTTGTCCTGACTCGCCCAATGGCAATGCCGAGCTGGAAGAGTTGCTTTATCCGTTGGTGAATACCGGTCCATCGGCGTCCGTACTTGTCATTGCGGGCGTTGAGGAGTGACCATCCACTTGAAGTCTTGAACGCGCCCGGGAGCTCATTGAGCATCGCAATAATCTCTTCTCTGTGCTCTTCAATTCTCTCCGGGTGGAAGATGACGTTGAACGTAATGTCATCGGCCATGACTACGATGGCAAAGAAAGCTTCTTTGCCGGTCCTACTTGTCTCCTCGTTCCTGAGTAGGCATCGGTTGAAGACCTTCTCTACCCGTCTTTCTGTGAGTACGGATTCGGTCTCTGTTACAGCCATAGATTCCTCCTTATTGTCGGACACGGCTTTTCTGGAAACTGGTTATTCTAATTTCCAGAAAGCCCGCGCCGACATAATCAATGTACTAAAAAGGAGAGTGCCACAGAGAGTGTCAAGAGTCAATGAATAAAAATGGACAATATCTTGTATGCATACCTCCGTACATAGCTATTTACGTAATTAATTCAGTGAATTTACATTTATACTGATAAACACACTACACAAAATCTGGGCCCGGGCGTACAATTAATATATGAAACTTAAGGGCAAGATAGCGATGGGGCTTATATTTGCGGGTGGCTTAATTGCTTTCTATATCGCTTTTATGTGGTTCGCGCAGGGCAACATAATAATGGGCATCGGAATGTTCTCTATGGCCCTTGTCGCGCTGTCAAACTTTTACCTTCATGGCATATCAATGAAAAAGGGAGACAAAAACTAGAGAATTATCATAGTGAAAAAGAGACACCAAAATACCTCCGCCTCTTATCTAGCCCTATTCAAGGACAACAAAATATTGCTTCTTAGACGTTTTAATACCGGATATGAAGACGGAAATTATTCTATGGTGGCCGGACATGTTGATTCGGGGGAAACGTTTACCCAATGTATTATCAGAGAAGCCAAAGAGGAAGCGGGAATAACATTGAGGCCGGAAGACTTAAGAGTTGCGCATGTTATGCACAGAAATTCAGAAGAAGACGAATATAGCGAAAGAGTTGATGTCTTTTTTGTCGCCGAAAGGTGGGGTGGTGAAATTACGAACAAAGAGCCTCATAAATGCGATGATTTATCATGGTTTGATTTGGATAATATTCCCAAAATATTATTCCGTATATCAATCAAGCAATTGAAGGGATAAAAAACAAAGTCTATTATAGTGAATATGGATGGCGGTAAGCGAAACACCATAAACCAACAAGGGGATGCTAAACCCACTTTATACTTAACGCTATTATAGAAAACAAGAACTATGGATTACGTAATTTTAATCGTCATTGGAATAATCGGAATGTGGCTTGGGTACAAGTTGGCCGTGCGAAGACGCGGCTTTGTCGCAGGACAAACCCGAAAGAAGGCAGAAAACAAAGAAAGAGTTTTACGGCTTTTTCGGGAAAAACAGAAAGTTGTTAACAATGACGTTGAGGAGTTGCTTGGCGTCTCCGACGCCACGGCGGAACGGTATTTGGATGAGCTTGAAAAAGAAGGGAAAATTGAACAGCACGGTAAAACCGGGCAGAGCGTATTTTATACCCTAAAGCGATAATTTATGAACGCCTCAACGCGTTGAGGCGTTCAGTGAAATATAGCTAGTATAAAAATAGTCGGAGCCCCATCATGGGTCGGGATTCCGACCTAGGGGCTCGTGGGGTTTCTATGCACTAATTGCGCCGATTACTCTCAGAAATCTTGTCGCGGGATTGCCGACGATTTTTGCAATCGCATCTCGAGCATACTTGAGTTGCTCAGATTGACTCACGCCGACATCTGACATCGCAACAAGTTCATCAAGCACCACTTCAAGGATCCCAATCCTGTCTTGTAGTTCCCGGCACTCCCTTTGTTTTTTTTCGAGATCTGCTTCAATGGAAATACTGTCCCGAATCTCCTCTCCAATTCGCTCGGATTCACTGATGACATCTTCAGCCTTATTGGTGAATTCCGTCGTCCATTCGGTGAAGCGTTTTTCCATCTCACCAACCTCAACCGTCCA
>CAJVWL010000056.1 GCA_913009745.1 uncultured bacterium
AATGTGAGTGTGCTCTTCCGATCTAAGAAGATAATTATTTCTTCTTTTTCTTTTTTTTGTTTTTTTTTTTTCAAGCAGAAGACGGCATACGAGATAAAGGAATGTGACTGGAGTTCAGACGTGTGCTCTTCCGATCTTGTTCCAACCGTGTAATATATTCCCCATATTCCGTCACTTGAACGTGATGACATTATTGTCCCATTATCACCTAATATCCCGACATGGCCCCTAATTTTCCCATTTCCTGTCCCTGTGGCGCAAATTATAATCGTTCCCCTGCCGTTGTTTTCCGTTGCTCCTTTAAATCTTGGATCTGTTTCTAACTTATGATTAAGTGTCCACGTCCCTGTGATGATTGGGAACTTGATAACTTTTCTAATTAAGTTTGATACGCTTTCAGCACATCCTAACTCGTCAGTTACGAAATCAAGCGGTGAAGCGTCTTTGCCGATTGTCATTCTTGCGTATTGATAAAGTAACTCTTGCCGTGTTCTTTTGTTTGTCAATTTTTGATATTTCAATACCAAATTAGAGATAGCAAGTTGTAACAGATTTATCTGCGTTTGTATCTCTTTTAAATCGCCGATTGGATTTAACATTTATTCTCCTCTGTCTATTTTATCAACCCTCTTAACAAAATAGTATCCTAGTATTAAAGCTAAAACCGCATCCAGCTGTCCGTCTGCTCCATTATTTTTCATCCAGAAAATGAAAAGTATTGTGACTAGCGCGATTACATCTTTTGGTTTAATTTTTGTCATTATTTTTTAAATTTATATTGCCAGGAATTCCTCAACTGTCAGAATTGGCGCTGTAAAATCATCTCCTGCTTGTAAACTGCCTGTCCCTGTTAAAATTTTATATCCCTCGGGTAGTATTAAATCCAGTGGTAACCCTGCAAAACCTTTTCCTCCAGCTGTTGCTGTTTGTATTGTCCCTACTTCTGTCGCGTAATACGACTGTGTTGCACTTGCTGTTTGTGTTTTTGAAAAGGCTAAAACGTAAATTGTATTTGTACCGTCTGTAACTATTAATCTAACTAATCTTGTAACTGCTGTCGCATCAGTAGTTAAACCAAAATTAATCGCTTTTATTTTCCATGCTCTACTAAAAGGCACTGTCTGCGATATTTCTGCACCTGCCGCAGGGTTTGTCCCTGTGATTACTTTTAATTTTCCATGCCCACTAAGTTCACTCTCTGATTGAATTGCCGGCCAGCCTAAGCTGGTCAATCCGTCTATATACCCTTGGCACATTGTCATTACTCTGTTGCTATTCATTCTTAAAAATATACGTACGAAACATTCACCTCTTTGTGTATTTGTATTTGCTCCGTGTACTGTTAAAAATATGGGTATGTCGGATACTCTTTGCGGTGATGAGTATTGGTCTGGCATTCCGTCATGAGTAAAATTTAAGCTAAATGGTCCTTCTCTTGTGATACCTGATACTACAATAGTAATCGGTTCACTCGCCATGCTCTCTATTTCCAACTCAAAAATCGTCCCATGTTCAAATTCCAACATGGGACGAGTGAGGAACGGTAGGCTATATTTTTCTACTTCGTCCATGGTATTTTATTCATAAATTAAGGTGACCACCACTGTGCTGTCGCCTAAATCCTCGCCCATCATTTCTGCAGATAGGCTAATAACCGAAGATGATGTTATTTCTATGTCAGCATCTTGCAGTTTAAATAATCCATTGATTATTGGAGCTGTGTCAGAGCCTGCTTGCGCTGTTTTTGTTCCTGCTCCACCAAATACTATTGTCTGTTCGCCATTCATTACGGCCGGTCCGCCTAATCTCAACAGGAAAGAGGCTGAACCTTGAGCTGCGCCGTCCACACTAAATGAAGCTAGGACAGTTTTAATTTTCTTGGCTTTTGACGGCGTTACTCTTGACGGAGCGCTCACTGACCCCTGCCCTGTGAGCCTTGTTAAAGTATCAGCAGCATTAACGTCTCCCTCAACTGTTAAGGTTTTACTCATATGATAATAAATTAACTATTATATTTCAAATACTAGGGTCGCACCCATAGTAGTTTGCCCCATATCCTCACCGCCTGACTCGCCAAAAATTAGAATTTCTTGATTTGGTATCACGTCAATATTTAGATTTACTACTTCTGCCACTTTTGATCCCATTCCACCGGTAGCAACTTGCGCGCCGTCCGCGCCCACTGCTATTACTTCCGGGCCGTCCTGCAATCCAGGTCCTTCTAGTCTGATAAAGTGAACTGTATCAGCTGCAGCTGCTAAATCTGATATTGCTGACATTATAATTGCACTTAATGTCTTGGCATTTGAGGGTACTAAAAGCGGACCCGGCGCTGTTTCACTTCCTAGCGTTGTCAGTTGTGTTTTAGTATCTACTGCGGTGACATCTCCCTCACGTGAGCGGTATACTTTACTCATATGGTTTTATAAATTAATTATGTCTATTACGCTGGCAATTCTTGTCCGCATTTTTCGCAGAGCTCTTTTTCGTCACCTCTGCTCATTTCACTGCCTTGTTTTTCTCCTGCGTTTTCCTCATGGTTTCCCTCTTGTGCTTGTTCGCCTAATATGCTTGAGTAGGCCTCTTTTTGTCCCTCTGTTAATTGGCTTTCATGCTCTTTTAGATATTCTTTCTCTTGATCTGTTAAACTATTGACTTCTTTTGCAAATATTGTGTCTAAAGTAACCATAAAATTATTATCTTTATTTATTAATTTTTTGGTCGTGTAAAGCCTCGGCTATTGCTCGCACACGGTCAATATTTTCCGGTGAGCCTTTCGGTCCTCTTGGTGGTAAAGTTGTGTTAGCGATAACAGCATGATACGGAGCAAATCCCGCCCTATACTCTGGCTCCGCGGCCCTCACTCCCTCGGAGTATCTACCGGGGCCAAGTTTCTTGGAGATCGGAAGAGCACACGTCTGAACTCCAGTCACATTCCTTTATCTCGTATGCCGTCTTCTGCTTGAAAAAAAAAAACAACAATTTATACACAGAAGATCGGAAGAGAACACGTATGAACTACAGTCCGACTCACCACTATCGCGACGCCAGACATTCCAACTATT
>CAJVWL010000057.1 GCA_913009745.1 uncultured bacterium
AAAGCAGAAGACGGCATACGAGATAAAGGAATGTGACTGGAGTTCAGACGTGTGCTCTTCCGATCTTATGACGGAGAAAAAGCTTATAGAGAGGAAAATTAGGGTAGCCAAGATTAATCGTGAGTTAAAGAGATTATTTCCCGATGTTAAAATTGCGCTCCTATATAAAACAAACTGGCAGCTTTTTGTTGCCGTAATTCTTTCTGCTCAATGTACGGACAAGAAAGTCAATGAAGTTACAAAAAAACTTTTTAAAAAGTATAAGAAGTTTGACGATTATGTGAACGCGGATATAAAAGAGTTTGAAAAAGACATTAAACAAACCGGTTTTTATCACAATAAGGCAAAAAATATACTTTCTTCGGCGAAAATTATTAAAGAAAAGTTTGGCGGGAAAGTACCCAATAAGATGAGCGACATTTTAAAACTTCCGGGCGTGGGGCGTAAAACGGCAAACGCTGTGCTTGGAAGCGCGTATGGAGTTGTTGAGGGTATTGCAGTTGATACGCACGTAAAACGTCTTGCTATTAAGTTTGACCTTACCGACAATACAGACCCCGACAAAATAGAAAAAGATTTGATGCAGATTTTGCCCAAAAAAGAATGGCTTCACTTTACTCATCGCTTGATTGAATATGGCAGAAATATATGTCCCGCGCGTAAACACGACTGTAGTGACCATCCTCTTACAAGGATATATGCACATATGGTTAATCGCTGATATAATAAGAATAAAATGAGAAAAATAGTATTAGTTGTAATAATATTATTCGTTGCTGTCACTTTGCTGTTTCTTATGCCAGCCAAGGTGGCAAAAGGTCCGACTAAAAATAATCACACCAACGGCAATACCGTTGGCGCCATTCATAACATGACGATAGAGAGCAGCGCATTTGTGGATGATGGTAAAATTCCCTCTACATATACATGTGACGGCAAGAATATAAATCCAGAAATTCTCATTGCCGGCGTGCCGGAAGATGCAGTAAGCTTGGTGCTCATTGTATATGACCCGGACGTTCCCAAGAGTATAAGAGCGGATGGAATATGGACTCATTGGCTTGTATGGAACATACCCGCAGATACTAAGAAAATATCCGAAGGTGAGGAGCCGCCGGGCGTAGTTGGCGAAAACACCGGAGGAGAGTTTGGCTATCAAGGGCCGTGTCCTCCAAGCGGCGAACATAGATATTTCTTTAAACTTTATGCCCTTGATTCAAGGTTGAATCTTTCCGAAGAAGGCACGACAAAAAACGACATTGAAGAGGAAATTAGCAATCATATAATTGCCCAATCAGAGTTAGTGGGAAGGTATAGCAGATAATTATAGCCAACATTTCGCATAAGTTATAAAAAAACACGAATGTGTAATTCGTGTGGCGTTGTGTTGATTGAGTCCGTCAAGCGAACCCCGTTATTGTGTGGGAGCGGGAATTGGTACTCCGTAACGGGATTCGCCCGACGGCGAGGATGGAACGCTAGGGAGGGAACACGTTCCATTTGAAGACTTTCTTGAAAAGAGCGGAAATCACGATAAGCAATTCCTATGAGAAGGTTATAGTTTAGGATAAAAATTGTCAATGAGGATTTTAAACGGCCTATATGTTTCTATTATATTGTTTAATGCACATCCGGAAATAAAAAATAAAGCAATAAACTGTCCTACAATTTGCTCACGCAGATATATTTATCTATGTGTTTTTAGAGATAAGCTCGCTGAATTTTTCCTTATCAAATCCTATCACAATTCCGTTTCCAAAGTCGGTAACCGGAACTCCAAGCTGACCCGTTTTATGTATCATTTCATCACGCGCTTCTGCGTCGGTAGCTACATTTTTCTCCTCAAACTCAATATTATTTTCTATAAAAAATGCTTTTGCCATCTTGCAGTACATACACGTAGGAGTTGTGTAAATAATTGGTTTTGCCATTTCGTGTTTTAATTTATTGATTCTTGATTTGACCTTTGATTATTTTTATCATTATCAATTCCCCAAAGAATTAATTTATTGTCTTGTCATTATCAATAGCTTTTTCGCAAAAAGCAAGAGCCCCAAGCAAGGGGTTCTTACTTGGGGTAGGGGACTATTCCGTGTTTTCGGGACCTATTTTTCGCGTTAATGCATCATACAAACTTTTGGCAAGCTTGCTGACGGCATTCATATCTATGTCTCCATTTGGAGATTTCAGATACATCGCGATTGAGCGGTCAAGCGGATTGCCATGCGGCATTTTTTTGTCTCGTCTTTGCGGGAAAAGTATTGCTACGCTTGAGCCGTTCAGCCCAAAGAAAAGCGCGTGGTGCCAGTAGTAGCCGTCTGAAGTTCTGGGAAAGCACAGGCTTTCGGTGAGCTCCATGTCTTTGCATGAAATCGCTTCGGCAGTTTCCCTTATGAAAATGCCGCTCCACCCCACGCTCGTGTCGGCATAAACAACATTAAGCCAGTTTATCTCCGTCGGGAAGATTGGCTTGCCGTATCCCGCAATATCTGCGGTATCTGCCTTCCATTCATTCATTGTTACCACCTCAAGCTTTCTACTCGTTCTTTTGTATGGCGTATGTCGTTGCTGTTAATTTATTTAAACGTGCGAATAAATCAAGTTAAAAGTATCATTTTTAGAATATTTCGGTCAATATCACGGATGTCATATAGGGTTATTAGGGGACTTGACAAAATATTATACCGGAATATAATATGCAGGCTTGTTAAAGAGTTTTTAATTCTTTAACAAGCACTTCAGGACACCTCCTCCCCCGGAGGCGTTCTGTTTTTTTGAATATAATTTTTAAATACAATGCGGTCCAGCCTCTTTGTTTGCTGTTATGCTTCCGGAGGCTTCATAGGGTGATTCGCGCGAATCACCCTATGAAGCGGTGCGGTGTTTTTTGTTTGATGTTGCGTTGACAGAAACTTTATTTAGTGGTAGATTTGGCTTTTTATAGTACATTGTAATAAATCGTCAAACCTATACAGAAAGGAGAAATGGAA
>CAJVWL010000058.1 GCA_913009745.1 uncultured bacterium
TTCAATGGTTTTACCGATGAAGTTCGTGTATCAAATGTTTCGCACTCTGCAGATTGGATTTTAACCGAATACAACAACCAGAACTCGCCTTCAACCTTCTACTCGGTTGCAGCGCAGGAGATGACCGGCGCTTGCGCCAATCCTATTACGGGCAATGCTGTTATCTCTTCGGATTGCACTTTTTCCGGAGACGTTAACGGAGTTGATGCGGGAAACCTAACCATAAGTTCAGGGTATACGCTTACTATAGGCGCCAATCAGACACTTGTCTTCAATCCAGGGAAGAGTCTTATTATAGATGGAGCAATTGCGATAAGTAACTCGGGTGCGCAGATTAAAAAAACCTACCTATGGATGTTGGATGCAGATGCGGACGGATGGTCGGCATCAACAACACAACAATATGGAGATACTTCGCCCGGAACGGGATGGAGGCGAAGAAATCTAATGAGTAGCGTTTCAACGTTGGATTGTAATGATGCCTTATATAGCACGGCGAACACCTCCTGTTAGTTTTTAGTCCAAGTATCATTCAATTTGCTTTTGCAACTACAAATCCGAGGATATTTTTTGCCCCGGCACGACGCAGAGTTTTTGCGGCTTCTTGCATCGTGGAGCCGGAGGTATAAACGTCATCTACAAGTATGATTGACTTATTTTTTATATAATTCCGCTCTCCCTCGGCAAACAACAAGCTGTTTTTTAGGTTATTCCTTCGCGCTTCACTGTTCTTCATTGTCATTTGCTGGGGTGTGTCAATAATTCGTTTTAATATATCCGTTTTAGATGGAATATCCAACTGCGCGCTTATGATGTCCGCAAGTATTTCGGACTGGTTAAATCCGCGTTTCCGAAGCCGTTTTTTATGAAGCGGAATCGGAATGATTATTATCTCCGGCGGTAGAAGTTTTTTAATTGGGATGAAGTCAAGATAATTTCTTATAACTTTCGCCAGGGGATTTTTCGCAGCTAAAAACCCTTCATATTTTAAATAATGGACAAGGCTTCTCATAGAGTCGTCGCTATACGACGCAATCGCGGCAAGCGCAAGATTTTTATCAACCCTAAAGACGGTTTTATATATTTCTATGCCGTTAAAACAGACGCTACAGAGGAGATTTTCTTTTTCGGTCTTGCTGCATAAGGCGTAACGGCAGTTTATACAGAGCGGAGGAAACATAATATCAAGAGCAATATCCCAAGTTTTCTTAAGAAAATCCATTACGTGTTATAATAATGGTAATCTAAATTTATGCAGCGCCATAGTCTTTAACTGCATTGTAAGGTTTTATGCTAAAACTCCTAAAATCAATAAAAAAGTCATTTAAAAGCCAATTTAACGCCCAATCGTATCTAGGGGTTGATGTTGGGACTGCTTCTATTAAGGTAGTTGAGTTGAGTGGGTCCGGTAGTGAGATTATGCTGAAAAATTATGGGATTCTTGAGAGCTCCGGCCACCTGGAAAGGATGAATAACGCAATTCAGACCAGTTCTCTTAAAATGTTAAATGACGAAACCGCAAGACTTATAAAAACATTGTTAAAAGAGATGAGACCGGGCACAACGGACGCCATAGCGTCCATACCTGCATTTTCCGCGTTTACCTCACTTTTGGATATACCCGCAATGTCGTCCGACGAAACAACACAGGCGATGCAATATCAGGCAAAGCAATTTGTTCCGCTTCCGCTAACAGAGGTGATAATTGACTGGATACCGGCCGGAGAATATGAAGACAAAGACGGAGTAAAAAAACAGCAGATATTTTTGATTGCTATTCCAAGAGAGCAGGTCCAAAAATATCAGGATATTTTCAAAACAGCAGGACTTAACCTAAGGATTTTGGAAATAGAGACACTAAGCTTGGCGAGACTACTCACAGCCGGCGACCCGACTACGACTTTAATTATTGATATCGGCGCGCGTTCAACGGCTATAGCAATAGCAAAAAACGGTATTTTACGATACAGCTCGCAAACGGATTTTGCCAGCGCGTCATTGACGCAGGCTATCTCAAGGGGTCTTAGTATAAACGTGCATCGCGCCGAAGACTTGAAGAGGCAAAAAGGACTTACGGGAAGCGAGGGAGCATACGGGATATCCACTTTAATGCTTCCGTATGTTGATGTTACACTTAATGAAGTGAAGCGTGTTAAGGGTACGTATGAGAATAATTATCACGATAGCGTAGAACGAATTGTTCTCTCGGGTGGCGGAGCAAATGTCCTCGGAATAGAGAAGTATGTTTCCCAGCAATTCAGCTTACCAACTGTTAAGGCACAGCCATTTAGCCACATAAGCTATCCACCGGATACGGCGCCGTTTATAAATACAATTGGCCCATCATTTGCAGTTGCGCTCGGCCTGGGAATGAAGCAATTTGGGAAAAAGTAACACAAATAAAATGCTACCCCAAACTACAAATAACAATAGAGTACCGCCATTACCGCCAGAGGTCCTGCCCTCCGGAGCCCCGAAGAAGTTTTTAATATTCAGTTTCGTGGTGTTTTTGGGCTTTTTTATGATTTATGCGGGATTAACTTTTGGTTATAATGCATTTCTAAATAAATCTATAGATAGCATGCAAAATGAGCTGGATAGTCTTAACGCTCAAATTACACCGGAAGAACAAGATAATCTAACAGCTCTGTATTCGCAAATATATAATATAAAGGACCTTTTATTAAAACATGTTTACGGTTCAACTCTATTTAGCTTTTTAGAAAATAACACACAAAAGCAAGTTGTCTATAATAACGTTGTAGTATCCGTAAAAGACAGGAAAATTGTAATAGAGGGAACGGCCGCAACATATGATGACCTTGTGGAACAACTTACCATATATGAAGCTTCTCCCGACGTGGAGCGTGTATTACTTGAGAGCTCTAACGCCCAGGAAGACATTGTAAAATTTAAAGTCACACTTACCGTAACCAAGAAAGTATTTCTATCGCAAACGCAAACATGACATCATCAGCAAAAAGGCTATC
>CAJVWL010000059.1 GCA_913009745.1 uncultured bacterium
AAGGTGTTGGAGAAGAGATGAAGACGCAATAGCGATAGGTGTGAATGGCGGTAAGAGAAGGGAAGTCTAAAGGACAATGATGTTGGGTATAAAGTGAAAGTTGAGAAAGGAGTAATTATGTGAAGTATATTTTTTTTTTTTCAAGCAGAAGACGGCATACGAGATAAAGGAATGTGACTGGAGTTCAGACGTGTGCTCTTCCGATCTAAAGCCAGAGACCCCAAACTCAAATTACTTGCGCAGGCAATATTCCCATCACTCGCACCGGTTGTAGTAAGGAGGTCAGAGGCGGGTATCTACCCGCAAGTTTTTGATATTTCCTTTCCAAAAAGTGAATTGAGGATATCAACGGATAAGATAGTTGATACAAACAACAACACCTTGGGTTTTGTAAAAATAATCAGAGACCGCACGCGGGAAGTTGAGCTATTGAAAGCAAAGTCTGATTTTATTGCTATCGCCGCTCACCAACTCAGGACTCCACTAACGGCAATTAATTGGATATTTGAAGGACTAGAAAAAAACACATCACTAGAAGAAGAGGATAAAGAGATGGTGGTTAATGGACACACCGCAGCCATAAGGCTTTTAAAAATAGTAAACGACCTACTGGATGTATCAAAGATAGAAGAAGGACGCTTTGGATATAGTTTTAAACAAACCAATATTGTGGATTTTCTTAACGGCATATTGTTGAACGCACAAATTACCGCGAAGAAATATGGAGTAAAACTGTATTTTGCAAAAGGGAGTGATGCATCATTGTCAGTTGTGGTTGACCCGGATAGACTCGGGCTAGCCCTATCAAATCTTATAGATAATGCGATTAAATATAATGTTAAAAATGGGTCGGTTACCGTTAGGGTAGAAAAGCTTATAGGTAAACCGTATATAAAAATAAGCATCAAAGATACAGGAATTGGTATCCCGCCACAGGATATGAAAAAAGTATTTACTAAATTTTTCCGCGCAGAGAATGTTATAAAAAAAGAAACGGACGGGTCTGGGTTAGGGCTTTATATAACAAAAAATATTATAAATCGCCACGGAGGAACAATATGGGCGGAGTCTACGGTAAATCGCGGGACATCTTTCTATTTTACTATTCCAACGGACCCAAAGCTTATCCCGCCAAAAGAGTTTGGAATTAGGTAATTGTGAGTATGACAAAAGAACAAAAAACAAAATACGTTTTTGTTGTTGGTGGCGTTATGTCCGGCGTTGGCAAGGGGGTTGCGGCGGCATCTATCGGCAAAATATTGCAATCGCGTGGATTTAACGTGACAAGCGTTAAAATTGATCCGTACGTGAACATAGATGCCGGAACAATGAACCCAATTGAGCATGGCGAAGTTTTTGTTCTCAACGACGGAACGGAATGCGACCAAGACCTTGGAAACTATGAACGTTTTTTAAATAAAGACTTGAGTCGCGTGAACTATATGACAACGGGGAGTGTATATTTATCGGTTATTGAACGCGAGAGAAGCTTAAAATATCAAGGCAAATGCGTAGAGGTTGTTCCGCATATACCAATAGAGGTTATTGATAGAATTAATTTGGCCGTAAAAAAAGACAACGCAGATATTATTACAATAGAGGTTGGAGGAACCGTGGGTGAATATCAGAACATACTTTTTTTAGAGGCCATACGCATGCTAAAGCTAAAAAAGCCGAAAAGTGTTGTACTTGTCCTTGTAAGTTATCTGCCGATTCAGGGGAAAGGTGGAGAACTAAAAACGAAACCGACACAATACGCAGTTCGCACATTAAACTCTACGGGACTTCAACCAGACATTATAATAGCGCGGTCTGCGGTGGATATAGACGACAAGAGAAGGGATAAAATTGCAACAAATTGCGGTGTTGAAAAAAAAGACATTATTTCTGCGCCGGATGTGGATAATATTTATAAAATACCCCTGAATTTTGAGAGAGACAAAATAAGCGGTAGGATTCTGGAAAAATTTTCCATCAAACCACAGAAGAAAGACATGAAAGATTTTAGGCGATTTATATCATCCGTCAATAAAATAGAAAAAGAGATGAGAATCGGAATTGTTGGAAAATATTTTGGAACAGGAAATTTTATGCTTTCAGATTCATATATCTCTGTTATAGAGGCGATAAAACATTCAGCATACGCGCTGAAAAGAAAACCCATAATTGAATGGGTAGATGCAGAAAACTTTAAAAATCTTGGTCGATTTGATGGAATTATTGTTCCGGGGGGCTTTGGCGGCCGCGGCATAGACGGGAAAATAAGGGCAATTAACTATGTGCGCAAGCATAATATTCCGTTCATTGGACTCTGTTACGGGATGCAACTCGCTGTTGTGGAGTTTGCGCGGTCTGTTGCGCGTTTGGACAACGCAAACTCTACCGAAATAGACAAAACAACACCACATCCGGTCATAAACATACTTCCATCGCAGAAGGAAAAAATAGAAAACTCTAATTATGGAGGAACCATGCGATTGGGCGCCTACCCTGCGGTTTTAAAGAAGGGTACAGTTGCGCAAAGGGCATATGGAACAACGCATATTTCGGAGCGCCACCGCCACCGCTATGAGGTTAATCCGGAGTATATTGAGTGCCTTGAGGCGAATGGGATGATATTCTCGGGTATGTCTCCGGATAAGCGCCTTATGGAGATTATGGAGCTTCCAGTCAAGACACACCCATTTTTTATCGGGACTCAATTTCATCCCGAATTTAAGTCGCGGCCGCAAAAAGCCCATCCAATATTTCTCAAGTTTATGGAGGCCTCACTAATAAATAAAAAGCGCGTCACAAACTAATACTTACTAAAGGTGCAAATTATATCAATTAGAAATACATATTGGCTATAACAACGCCTACGGTATAATAAATACATGATAATAACGCTTTATGGACCTGACTCCTACAGGCGAGATCGGAAGAGCGTCGTGTAGGGAAAGAGTGTAGATCTCGGTGGTCGCCGG
>CAJVWL010000060.1 GCA_913009745.1 uncultured bacterium
CCTTCCTTTTGTCCGCCGTCCGGCCCGGTATATCGGGGGGGAGATTAATGCTCTGTCCCGGCCTGATGCCGATGTCAGGCTGCTGCTCAGCTATCCTGATCTGTATGAATTGGGGATGAGCCATCATGGACTGCGGATTATATATGATACTGTCAATCGTCTGGAGTGGGCATCAGCCGAACGGGCTTTCGCGGTCTGGATGGATATGGAGGAGGCTATGCGTCGGAACGGTCTCCCCCTCTATTCACTCGAGTCTTTTACCCCGGCCGCCGACTTCGATATCTGGGGGTTCTCTCTCCAGGTGGAGCTTACTTATACCAATATCATCTCCATGCTGGATCTGGCCGGAGTTCCCCACCGGGCAAGTGATCGCCCCTGGCCGGACTATCCACTGCTTTTAGGCGGCGGCGTAGGAACATTTAACCCGGAACCGCTGGCGGATTTCTTTGATATATTTTTGATCGGAGATGGAGAAGAAGCGATTGTTGAGCTGCTGGCCGCGTATAAACAATTTCAGGAGCAGAGAGAAGGAGATCCGGGGAGGGGAAAAGAGGAGCTCCTGAAATTCCTGGTGGCCACGGTCCCGGGGGCCTATGCTCCGGCACTTTACCGGGTGGAGTATGATGAGGCAGCCGGATTCAAGGCTATTCATCCGATCGAGCCGGGGATTCCGGAGCGGATAGAGAGGAGGGTACTGCGGGATATTAATAGTTCCCGAATAGATAACCCCCTGGTTCCGGTTACCGAAATTGTTCACGATCGAGGGGTGGTAGAGATTATGAGGGGGTGTAAGAGAGGTTGCCGATTCTGTCATGCCGGGTGGACCGGCCGCCCGGTTCGCCTTAAGGATGAGGAGGTTATTATCCGGCAGTCAGAGAAGCTGGTGGATGAAGCCGGCTTTGAGGAGATATCACTCCTCTCCCTCTCCACCGGTGATTACCCGGGGATAGGTGAGTTGATGGAAAAATTATCCCCGCAAATATTTTAGAAATTCCTAAATATGGCGCAATAAATGTGCACCCCTCCCTTTTACCGCTTTATCGTGGTCCCTCACCCATTCAAGCCACAATTCTAAATGGAGATGTTGAAACGGGTGTAACTATAATGAAAATGGACGAAAAAATGGATCACGGACCAATTCTTGCGCAGCAAAAATTAAAAATCAAAAATCAGGATAATTACGAAACTTTAGGCAATAAATTATTTGAAACGGGCGCAGAATTATTAATTAATATTTTTCCAAAATATATTAAGGGAAAAATAAAATCTCAAAAACAAAATCACAAAAAAGCAACTTATACAAAAATTATCAAAAGAGAAGATGGGCGCATTGATTGGTCGCATGACGCAAAATACATAGAGCGCCAACTGCGCGCATTCACTCCTTGGCCCGGAATTTATACCCTTTATGCCGGTAAACGTCTTAAAATTTTATCCCTACAAGTTGTAGCATCGTCCAACAATGATAAAAGTGCTGCCACAGGGTCGCTAAATGCTCCGCTGGTAGTTGGAAAGGTGCTTCGATATAAAAAAATTGGATTTGCCATACAAACCGGCAACGGCTTAATTGTCCCTCAAAAAATTCAATTGGAAGGCAAAAAACCCCAAACAGCGCAAGAGTTTCTACATGGATATCCACAAATAATAGACTCAAAATTATCGGGTCATGATTTATGACCCCTTTTTAAAAGGATCATAAAAAATGACCCTTTTTTAAAATCAAAAAAGGATATATAATCAAATCATTTCTTATAAACTACTTCGTTTTTAATTATGGTATAATATATTAAATTAGAATTAATTTTGTTATTAAAAATCCCGATGTGAATTCGGAATCCCGATTTCTTTATTATATTTTTGTAATAATGCATTGGGACCAAGTTACATGCTAAATAACCACCTCTATAATCTTATGCTCCAAATAGTACAAGAAAATAAATCGCTGTGGCGGATAGAAAATCATTATAAAAAAGACGCTGGAAATTGCGAAAAATGTCAAAAATTTTGGAAAGAGCTTGAAAAAGACAAAGAAGGTCACGTAAACGAATTGCAAAAACTTCTAAAAGAACATATGTAAATAAATAAAATCCACCCAGCGGTCAGACCGCTGGGTGGATTTTATATTTATTCGAAATGAATTATTTAGCACGCTTCAATCTTAACGAGTTAAGCACAACTGAAATAGATGAAAATGCCATTGCTCCTGCGGCAAATATTGGATTTATCAAAAGACCCAATACGGGATACAAAACTCCCGCGGCTATTGGAACCAGTGAACCATTATAAAAGAATGCCCAAAATAAATTCTGCTTTATTACCCGCATGGTAGATTTCGAAATCTTAATTGCTGTAACAACACCTTCAAGATTTCCAGACATTAAAGTCACATTTGAAGCTTCTATGGCGACATCTGTTCCTGTGCCAATTGCTATACCTATATCCGCCTGCGCTAAAGCCGGTGCATCATTAATACCATCTCCTATCATAACCACTGTTTTGTTCTTTTTAATCTGCTGTCTAACCTCTTCATCTTTATCTTTAGGTAAAACTTCTGATAATACTCTACTTATTCCCACTTGTGACGCTACAGCTTTTGCTGTTCTTGAATTATCTCCTGTAATCATTATTATCTCTATTCCCATATCTTCAAGTTCTTTTACAACTCCTTTAGACTCTTTTTTAATCGGGTCTACAATACCGATTATGCCCATAAGATCTCCCTCTTGTCCCAAAAAAAGCACTGTAAAACCCTCTTCTTCCCACCTTTCAATCTTATCTTCAACATGATCAAACGTAGAAACATCAGCGCTTGCCATAAACTTTCTATTACCTAAATAAAAAGTTCTATTTTCTAT
>CAJVWL010000061.1 GCA_913009745.1 uncultured bacterium
CATACATACTACCGGTGTCGCAGTATGCTACACTTGACTCTGCTACTGTTATCACATCTATTCACTTTTTTTTTTTTTTTTTTTTTAATGATACGGCGACCACCGAGATCTACACTCTTTCCCTACACGACGCTCTTCCGATCTCACCGCGCTTAAATGGTGAAGAAGATTTAATCGGCCTATTTTTAATAACATTAAAATACACCCCAAGCGCCGGAGTTTTATCTTTTTTAGCAGAATGCTTTCTGCCCTTTTTAACTAATTGATTTACCGTAGGCATATTATTGTCCAGTAGCAGAAGTCTATATCAATTCAAGCTATTACCGCAAGGTCAAAACTTGTTTTTGCTACAGGGCATAATATAGCAAGTGATCCTTATAGCTGTCAATTAAATAAACATCTATCCACCCGAGAAAAAGCTAAAAAACAAAGTAAACACAGTTGGTCCGACAAGTATATGAAAAAGAAGGGATGTTATGCTTATAATTATCCCAAAAAAGAAAAACAAGAAAACCAGAACTAATAAGATTCCCCCCATACCCATTCTCTCAAGCGAAATTGCATAGCGAGGAGGAAGAAACGTGGTTAATATTTTTGAACCGTCAAGCGGAGGAATTGGAACGAGATTAAATACCGCCAAAAGTAGATTTAAGAATACAACAAAGCCAAATAGCGAAATTGTTGCCGAACTTAGGACCGGGACCGCAAAACGCGCTAATAATCCAAAGAAAATTGCGATAATGATATTGGCGGCCGGCCCGGCAAGCGCAACTTTAAGCGGACCGTATTTATAATCTTTATATAAAAGACGCGGGTCGTATGGAACGGGCTTAGCCCATCCGAGCAATACGGGAGACTGTACAAGAAAAAGGAAAAGAGGAACAAAAAATGAACCCATTGGATCTAGATGACTTATTGGATTAAGAGTTAATCTTCCTGCTCGTTTCGCTGTTTCATCTCCAAGACGAAGCGCCATCAGGCCATGAGCGACTTCGTGTATAATTATTGAGAATAGAAGAATCGCCAGTTGAAATAATAAAATGAATATGTTACTCATACTAAGTTGTTAAATTATGAAACAGTGTGAATTATGTGGCAAGGCATCAAGAATGGTCGGCAAGCGAAATAAATTGCGCGGCCATTACAATCCTACCACTAAAAAAAGAAAATATCCCAATCTGCAGAAAACGACAACCCCATCGGGAGAAAAAGTATTGGCTTGCACAACCTGTATAAAGGGCTTTTCTAAAAACAACAGGTAGAATTCTATATATTAGTAAGATATATAGATATATAAAAAAAGACAGGGCTCTTCCTGTCTTTTTTTTAAGTCCCGCTCCGTAGCGTTCCTCGGCTTAAAGCCAAGTGGGTGACCTCAACATATACCCACGGGTATACATACTATTGATCTCCCTTGAATAGCTACTTGATCCGGAACGTAAGGGCGGGACTGTCTATATTTTGAAGGAGCTTTTATGAATTGTAAATACCCCCTCGTAAATTGAAAATAGGATGGCGTAAACGTCACGCCACCCTATTTAGTTTTGTTCTTCTCTCTGCTCCTTTCTCTTACCATCCTTCTAGTCCGCTGCCTTACTTTTCTTAAACGAAAATCTTCTCCGCCCCATATGCCAAACCTCATGTCCATGCTTACCGCATAAGACAGGCACTCTTCTATTACCGGGCATGGTTTATGGCATACCATCAACGCCTGCATTACCTCATCCGGCGATGCACCGTATTCAGGGAACCACAGGGATGGCGATTTTCCGTCGCAGGCAGCATATAGGCGCCACTTTTTTTCAACATTACCAGAAGTCAAAACTCACCTCCCTACATTTAAAGAACCTTCACTATGCGCAGAACTTAAAACAAATCTTCGGTGATGTCAATGATAATTATGCCTTGAAAGTTATTCTAATATCCCGTCAAGATTGACATCGTAGAGAATTTCTTCCTGAATTAAGCGATAATCTATAATTTCATTCTCATCAAACCACAATTCAATTTCTTTCTCTGCCTCTTCGGAGCTGCCGGAGGAATGAACAAGGTTCCTAACGGACCTACCGTCGGTATCCCCCGCTTTATATGAATCAATTGTAAAGTCACCCCTTATGGTTCCAACATCGGATGTCAAAGGCTCCGTTCCTCCTGTTATCTTTCTGACAATACCGACGGCGTTTAATCCTTGCCAGACCATAGCAATTACAGGGCCGGAAGATATATATTTCTTTAGGGTTCCGAGGATAAACTCTCCCATTTCCAGTGGATCTTCGGAGCGAATTGTTTCGCCCTTCTTCTTCGCGGAAGCTATGGCTTTGCTTCCTGCGTTCTTCTTCCATTCAGCGTCAAGCATGTAATGATTCTCAACAAACTTTTCGTCAGGCACAATCATTTTAAGCCCGACAAGTTTCAAGCCGGTTCTTTCATATCGCTTTATAATCTCTCCTATCAAAGTTCTCTGAACACCGTCCGGCTTTATTACAACCAATGTCCTTTCTTTTTTATTTGTCATCTTTTTTAGTGTTAGTTGGCTTAGTTTTAATCATTATTCCAAGTTCATCAAGCTGTTCTTTGCTGACTGCCGATGGCGTGTCCATCATAAGCCCTCTGCCTTCACCAGTCTTCGGAAACGCAATAACTGCTCGGATATTCGGCTCAGTCTGAAGCACGGCTATCAATCTATCCAGCCCCGTTGCGATGCCTCCGTGCGGAGCAACCCCATACTTAAGTGCTTTTAATATGTGTCCAAACTTAGCATCTATCT
>CAJVWL010000062.1 GCA_913009745.1 uncultured bacterium
GGCATACGAGATAAAGGAATGTGACTGGAGTTCAGACGTGTGCTCTTCCGATCTAAAAAAGAGAGTATCTAAAAAATAATAAAATGGACGAGAAAAACATAGTTGTTTTATATCACAACAACTGCAGTGACGGTTTCGGGGGAGCGTGGGTTGCAAAAAGAAAGTTTGGAGATAAAGCGGATTATATCGGAGTATTTCACCACAATCCTCCTCCGGAAGATTTAATAAATAAGAATGTTTATATAATTGATTTTGCGTACGATTCGGAAGAGACGAAGAAAATCCTGGAAGAAGCGAAATCTCTTACGATACTAGACCACCACATAACTGCAAAAAAAGTTGTGGAAAGTGTGCCTAATCACGTCTATGATACTAATCACTCCGGCGCTGTGATTGCATGGAAATATTTTTTTCCCGATGAAAAGATTCCGATATTTCTCAAATATATAGAAGACGGCGACCTATGGAGATTCAAACTTCGGGATTCAAGAGAGTTTTTTTCTCTTTTATTAACAATGCCTCTTGATTTCAAGAAATGGGATGAATTAGTAGAGGATTTTGAGGATGAGAAAAAGAGAAAAGTACACATCAACCACGGCAAGATGTTGTTTGAATATCAACAAAAAGTGATACGGGATTTATTGCAGGAGGCGGAGGAGGTAACCCTGGATGGACAAAGCGCCCTAGCCGTAAACTCATCAACGCTTCGGTCACAACTCGGAAACTCACTAGTAAAAGAAGGCTATGACATCGGGATAATTTGGTATCATACGGGAAGAGGCATCATAAAGGTTTCTCTGCGCTCCGATAAAGAAGGCGGTGTAGATGTCGGCAAAATTGCGGAGAAATATGGAGGAGGGGGACACAAGTCTTCAGCGGCATTTATTATAAATCCTGGAGGAGAGTTTCCATGGAAACACAAGGGGATTGCAGACTCCGGCCAAACATTGAATCATTAATAAAACACAAAACCACTATATCAATCACCAACCTAATCGCTAAGCTAATTACTAAATTGTTATATAGATATATGGCGGTATATAGGCGACTATAAAAAAGTTATAATTGAAAATATAATTCAATAGGAAAAAACATTATGAAAAAATTTATAATTTACACAGATGGGGGATCGCGCGGAAACCCGGGACCTGCAGCCATCGGGGTTGTGGTTGGACGCAAAGAATATGGCGAGCAAATTGGAAGAGCAACAAATAATATCGCTGAATACAGCGCCGTTGTTTTTGCATTGAAAAAAGCGAAGCAGCTGCTAACAAAGACTGTGGCAAGACAAACCGACGTAGAGGTGCGTAGTGATAGCGAGCTTTTAGTAAAACAGCTCAACGGTGAATATAAAATAAAGAATAAAGAGCTCCAGCCGTTCTTTATAGATATCTGGAACCTAAAGCAAGATTTTAAAAGCGTAACTTTCACGCATATCACGCGGGATAAGAATAAAGAAGCGGATAGGCTTGTAAATCGCGCGTTGGATACACTTATATAGTAAGCCTATAAATCACCGAAAAAACTGACATCCGGTTTTCTTTTTCCGTATATTGATTGCATATCTATTTTGTGATATAAAAACCTACGGAGGTAATTTGGGTAGCAGCTCTATTGATAACTTCTAAATCTACGGTTCTAGATTGTTCTTTACATTAGGGAGTTGATAATAGAGAGGAAAGTCCGGACACTCGCTCTCGGTGAAAACCGGAGCAGAATGGTAGCGGGTAACACCCGTCGTCCGAAAGGATAGAGGTGCGAGCAGAAACGCCCCGTGGCGAAAGCTTTACGGGGAAGCCCAATCCCAGCGTAGACGGCTTATCCCAGCTATAGGGGCAAAAAAGCTGGGCTGAAACGGCTAAATCCTTACCAGAGTGCAAGGCCGAGCCCAAACATCGCAAGATGTTTTAGGGAGTGCCGCAGGTTGCGCGCAAGCGCACAGAGCTATTGAGTAATCAATAGCCCAGATAAATTGCTATCGCTCCAATTTAGTTTGGAGAACAGAATCCGGCTTATAAATTGCCTCCAAACAAAAAACCACCCAAATGGATGGTTTTTTGTTTTATAAAAAAATATCTATTGCGCCGACTCGGAGAAGGAATCTATTGAGCAGCCGGTAATCTCTGAAAGTTTTTGAAGAGACAACACACCCGTTTTTCTTGTTTTATCCGCAAATATCCATGTTGGATATCCTTCTATACCTGCATCTCTGCATATTTGAAGCTGTGACTTTCTATCCGGAGCAGAACACTCTACGTATGGCAAAAGTCTTTCCGAATCTCCAAAAAGCTGCTTTTGATCCTTGCAGTGAGGACACCAAAACGCACCATAAAAAGTTGCACCGCTATTGTCAATGCATTCCGCAAATGAATCAAACTCACCGGAAGTATTGGTATTTGTAGATTGCCACAATAGGAGTCCAGCTATGACGAAAACTATGCCAATTACTATAACTATAATTTTCTTATTCTTCTTTTTCATTGCCATATAAAGTTCTTGCGACGGATAGATTATATCATATTTGCAATCTGTCTGACTGCAAACGTAATGCTTATTCGGTAGCATTAAATCCTGTGTAATATAGCAAGGGCAATAATACGGAAACTAAAAGTAGCAAGAGCCCGCAACGAAACGGGCTCTTTGTGGTGGAGGTCTTCAGTAAAAGGTCCGTCAAACAGCCTCGGGCACACGAAGTTCTCTCATCTCCCTTCCCCCCAT
>CAJVWL010000063.1 GCA_913009745.1 uncultured bacterium
ATACGACTAAATTCTTTTGGCCTTAAACTTGCGCCCCCAACCAGAAGTCCATTTATCTCATCTTCAAATAAAAATTCTTTTACATTTTTTATATTTATTGAACCGCCGTATAGAACTTTTATGTTTTTACCGTGAATCTTTTTATCGACAACGTTCTTGATATACGAGATAACTCTGACTGCATCCTCCGGCGTATCAGCTTTACCTAATGAGTTAGATTTACTTGTGCTTATAGCCCAAATTGGTTCGTATGCTACATATAAATTTTTACTCATTTTTTGAGATACGTTTTTTAGATCTGCCTTCAATTGTTTCTCTATGTGCCGCTTTACTGCAGAAATGCCCTTCTTATGAACGTCAGCAGTGTCGCCAACGCACAATATTACCTTCATGTTTTCTTCTAGTATTGCAACTACTTTCTTATTTATCATTTCATCTGTTTCGTTGAGATATTTGCGGCGTTCACTATGACCGATGATAATATATTTAACACCTCCATTTTTAAGCTGGCTAAGTGACACTTCTCCCGTATATGGGCCATATTTCTCCCAAAATACGTCCTGCGCGCCCAAAAAAGCGTTATTTAACGTCTTACCAACTATATCCAAGTATATATGCGGAGGAGCTATTACAGCCCCCTTTTTATCACTAGCCCTTGCAAGGCTAATTGCCGTTGAGATTTTTTCCGGATTACTTTTCCAGTTTGCCACTATTATTTTTTTCATGTCTTCTTCCTATTAATATATGATATCTCAACAAGAGAACTAATCCAAATAAAAGCAGTATCGCTATAACAGAATCAAATTTTCTAAAATAAGGACCGATAAATTCCCAATTGCCGCCAAGCGTAAATCCGGCATATACAAGCGCCGTAGACCAAATGAACGACCCTGCTATTGTTAAGGCTATAAATTTCCAAAGTTTTACTTTGAACAATCCGGC
The DNA here is from genome assembly GCA_913009745.1 of uncultured bacterium. Taxonomy (GTDB): domain Bacteria; phylum Patescibacteriota; class Minisyncoccia; order UBA6257; family Colwellbacteraceae; genus CAJVWL01. The sequence goes on from CAJVWL010000063.1 coordinate 943, forward strand.
CGGAAAAGAAATAAAAGACCTAAACATTGGGGTCAGTTTTCCTATAAAAACCGAAAACTCACCGAATTTATCAAACCACCTTTGTGCGATATGAAAATTTTCGCTTTCTCTTATTTTATGGTCCAGGCGCGAGGCAATGAAATATGATATTAGTGACCCCGTAAGGTCGCCCAATACTCCAACTGCTACAACTATCCAAAAGCTAAACTTCCCAGTTCCGACAAGAAATCCCGAAAATGGCAGAATAATTTCCGACGGTATCGGTATGTTAGCGTTACTTAGAACTATAAGAATAAAAACACCTAGATATCTCCATAAAAGTATGGCAGTAAGAACAAAAGAAGATATTAACCCCAGTAGACTTCCAAGCATTTATTGTCAGTTTTTCCTTAAAAATTTAGCAGCAGCATCAGGGTCAAGCGGGTTTATCTCTATATCGGTGCCCAGTTCAAATCCGGCGGATATATTTGTTCTTGGAATGGCTTCAATATGCCAATGATAATAATTGTAGTTGTTTTTGTCTCTAACGGGGGCCGTGTGGATAAAGAAATTATAATCCGGTTTATTCAACGCTTTTTCCAGCTTTTGAAGAGCCCTCCGGAGAACTTTGGTCACCGATAAAAGGTATACATCTTTCGTATCCTCAAAAAACGGAGTGTGCTTTTTTATTGTTACTCTAATCTCAAACGGCTCCTTTGAGGCAAATGGTATAAATGCGATAGCATGTTTATTTTCAAAAATGATTCGTTTTTTCTGCTTTTTCTCCCATGCAATTTGTTCACAATGCGCGCATTTATTATATTTTTTCATATACTTAGCCGAACCCTTTAACGAATGCGACACGCTTGGCGGTATTACGGGAATACCGAGTATCTGATAATGCGGATGATAGACGGAAGCTCCCGCCTTTAGTCCCCAGTTATGGAAAATTGAAACGTAGGAAAGGTTTTTATCTTGTGCAATTTCTAGATATCGCTCTCTGAACGCCTTAAATACGAGCAATGCATCTTCTTCTCCGAGTTTTGGAAAATTTACCGTATGTCCCCGTGTTATTAAAAGCTCATGATAACCGAAACCGGATATCACTTTAAATGGACCGTAATATTTCTCTATTAAGTCTTCTTTTTTGCCATGGGTTACTGCCGGATATTTGTTTGGAACTATCTGCAGACGCCACGATTTATTATTCGGATATGATAGTAAAACTTTCCCCCCGCCGGCTTTTTTGGGATTTTCAAAAACACAACCTTGCTTTGGCTGTTTTTCCCGCTTTTTACTTTCTTTAAAGTGGTCAGGCTTTTTTCCTCTTCCTGGAGCAACTAAAACCCAATCACCTGATACTAAATTCTGCCGCAATTCACTTTTCATGAACCTAAATTTATTTCAATCTGTTCTCATAATACCATTGGAAAATATCTTTAGCTATTGGAACCGCGTTTAAGCTTCCCTCTTTTGCGTCTTCTACAAGAATGAGTATTGCGATTTTTGGGCTATCTACAGGTGCATATCCGACAAACAATGCATTGGTCTTCGTGTTGTTGTTTGTCTGCGCGCTACCGGTTTTTGCCGCAACCCTTAACGTAAGGCTTGATAGGAGGTGTGCGGTTCCGTATGGCTTTTCAACAACGTCTTCCATACCCTTGCGTACATCCTTGAATT
>CAJVWL010000064.1 GCA_913009745.1 uncultured bacterium
GAGAAACGTACATCCTGCCGATTAACGGCAAGCTAAAACTAAATCCGGCGGTAAACCAAAACCCAATTCTTCCGAGCAATATCCCAATCTCTCCGCTATGCTGAAGGGCCTCCACTCCCTCCTGGCCTAAACTTAGCATCGTCCCAATAAATATAAATGCCATGGTAACCGCCAGTAAACCCAACCCTACCAACCATGTAAATTCGCGCGGACGCTTATAGCTCCCGGTAATAAAAGCGCGAATCAAATGAAAAATAATAAGAATAAAGGCAATGTTTGACGCCCAAAAATGGACGCTTCGCGCGAAATTGCCAAATGGGGCTTGCGTTATTAAAAATAGAACACTTTGATTAGAGGCAAGCTGATTTGGGTCATAAAACTGCGCAAGATATATACCGCTAATAAAAAGTATGCCAAAAGCGGCAAGTGACAGGCCGCCAAGCATATAAGGCAACGATTGCGCGTGAGCGGGAATTGAGTAGTTGAGGGCGTTCAACCCCAACCTCTTGGATAAAGAGGACAGAAACCGACTGCGTCCGGTGGAAATATCTTTTTTAGAAAAATGAGAAATTTTCACAATCAAATTCAGTATAATTTAAATATACATTCCCGCAACCGGTTAATAGATAAATAATTGTGCTACAATATAAAATACGTTTTATGGGCAGGCCCATAAACGGCTGATTATCAATCAACCACAATTAAAATATGTTCAAAAAGAAAACAACAGTTTATTTCATTATATTCTCATTGATTATTTTAGTAGGAGGCGTTTTACTGGTTTCAAAAAAAGATAATCGCGGTGAAGTTGGGGCAAAAGATTCAGGCTCACTGTCGTCCAAAAAGAAATTTTTATTCAAAGACGCCGTTGGGGAACAAGCGCCTAACTTCAGCTTGAAAAATATTGATGGCAATATAGTTAAATTAAGCGATTATAGGGGGAAAAATGTCATTCTCTTCTTTAGTGGAGGCAGTATGTGCTATCCGGCGTGCTGGAATCAAATAGAAGAACTCGCCAATGACGAAAGATTAAACACAAGTAATACAGAGGTCTTTTCTGTGGTAGTAAACCCTAAAAGCGAATGGGAGAAAATAATTAAAGAAACACATAGATTTTCCAATGCAAAAATCTTATTTGACACAACAAAATCTGTTTCTTCGGCCTACGGCGTATTGTATGTTGAGTCATCAATGCACCCGGGCAGATTTCCCGGTCACACATACTTCATCATAGATAAAGAAGGAGTCGTTCGCTATACTTTTGATGACCCAAGTATGGCCATTAGAAATGATTTAATATTCTCCGAACTATCAAAAATCAAAGGAGTATAAATATATGGAGGCAATAATCGTTGCGTCTCTTATAGTTGCTTTCATTGCGGGAATAGCCGCGCTTTTTGCGCCGTGTTGCATAACCGTTTTATTGCCGTCATACCTTGGCTCTGTATTTAGGCAAAAACGCACAGTTGTCTTGATGACATTCGTATTTTTTCTTGGACTACTTGCGGTATTTCTTCCATTGGGACTAGGAGCGGCAGGTTTAGGAAAATTGTTCAGCACACACCATGATGCAATATTTATTATCGGCTCAATTTTTCTTTTGCTTCTCGGGCTGTCTATACTTCTAGGCATACATATTTCTATGCCCTTTTCCATGGGCAGTAAGAGAAATACAAGAATTAAAGGCGCCGGCTCTATTTTTGTCTTAGGTATTTTCTCCGGCACCGCCACTCTATGTTGCGCTCCCGTTCTGGCGGGCGTTATTGCTTTATCTGCATTGCCCGGCTCTATGCTTTTGGGAGGAATGTATGCTCTTGCTTATGTTCTTGGCATGGTGGTCCCTCTGTTTATTATTGCTTTCTTTGTTGATAAAACAAATGTTATGAAAAGGTTGGAGATACTTAAAAAGCAAGTTTCTTATTCGCTTGCGGGAAAACGGATACGCCTTACTGTGTCAGAGGTAGTTTCCGGCTCAACCTTCTTTTTAATGGGAGCTTTGATATTTTATCTTGCTAAAACAAACCGACTTGCTATGGGTGATGGAGGATATCAAACAACCATAAACATCTTTTTAGCTAACCTCACAAACTCTATAAATAAATTCTTAACTGAAATGCCGTCAATAATATGGATTACTCTGGCTGTTGTTGTGGTTTCGCTAATAATCAGAATGGTATCTTTGAAGAGAAAAAAATAATTTCTTTCTTAAAATGCGAATTAGCGAAGACCTAATAAGGTGTGACTAGGTTATTGATTAGTCGAAGAGTTCTTCAATTAGGAATGCTAACATCAATGCCTGCTTATTGATGAAATCTGTCATACCTCCGGCTGTGTGACCGGTCTTAATATCGGTATAAAGAAGAACTCGGTTTTTTGTGCCTGAAGCTTGCAATAACGCCGTCATCTTTCTAGCATGCATGGGATCAACGCG
>CAJVWL010000065.1 GCA_913009745.1 uncultured bacterium
AACTCTCACATCAGTAGTGATGTCGTAACCATGTAGCTTTTCAGGAGATTCTTCAAGTGGTTTTTCTTGTATTGTTTCTTTTTTTTTTTTTTCAAGCAGAAGACGGCATACGAGATAAAGGAATGTGACTGGAGTTCAGACGTGTGCTCTTCCGATCTATCCGGCTTGGTGAACGTTGACTTCGCCGATATCCAGTCGGTGATGTCAGAGGCGGGTATGGCCGTTATAGGCGTGGGTTCTGCAAGCGGGAATGACAGGGCGGTTAAAGCGGTTAGTCAGGCGATAAATTCGCCGTTGCTTGATATATCCATTGATGGAGCGAGGAGTGTTCTTTTTGGAATCGCGGGCAGAAGCGACCTAAAGATGTCAGAGATTAACGACGCCGCAAAAATTATCTCGGATAGCGTTGACCCAAGTGCGAAAATTATTTTTGGCGCATACAATGACCGTAAACTTAGGGTTGGACAACTTAAAATTATTCTTATTGCAGCCGGATTTAGCGGAATGTCATTTAGGCGCGAGCCGGATTCATTGAAACTATTTTCTCCAGACACCGGAAACGGTGATGCCGTTGATGATGGCGAGAAACTAAAGCATAATACTAATGAGCCGACGACAGAGACTGAAAAATCCGCAGAACAAACACCGAAAAAACAGAGACAGGAAGAAGACATTTGGGATATACCGACTTTTTTACGCAAGAAGGGCAAAAAGAGATAGACAAACTTTTTACGCAAAACGCAGAAAAAGTTATTCACATTTGCGACTTTCCCATTGTGGTAATATATGAGTAGGTCGTTTATTTTTTACTCAAAATTTCTAAATTTACAAAAAATGGTTACAAAAAAAAGGGAAGAAGAAGTTAATAGCTCATTTTCAGATAATGCAATCAAGATGATGCGAAAACGATATCTGGCAGTTAAAGAGAATGGCGACCAGGAAACACCGACAGATATGTTTAAGCGAGTTGCCAATGCTCTTGCATTGGTTGAGAAGGATTACGGGCGTGATGCAAGGTTTATTAATAAAGTAGAAAAAGATTTTTTTGATATTATGGCCAATAAGGAATTTGCTCCTGCTGGCCGAACGCTAACAAATGCCGGTGGACAAACGCGTCTCGTTGCAAACTGTATAGTGCTGGAAATCCAGGACTCTATGGAAAGTATATTCCAGACACTAAAAGAAGCTGCGATACTTCAGCAATCCGGCGCTGGATTAGGATTTGCTTTTGATAAGTTAAGGCCCGCTATGACAAAGACCGTTACATCGCAGGGGGAGTCGTCAGGTCCTGTATCTTTTCTAAAAGTTTATAATAAGGCTTTTGGGATAATTAAACAGCAAGGAAGGCACGGCGCTAATATGGCAATGATGAGTGTTTCTCATCCTGATATATTAGACTTTATTAGATCAAAGGAGGTAGAGGGAGAGATAAGGAACTTTAATATTTCCGTTAAGGTAACAGATGAGTTTATGAGAAAGGTTGTGGAAAGCCCTGATGAACAATGGCTATGTACGTGGCGCAAAGAATGGCCGGGGGAAGAAGGCATGGTAAAGCCGAGCCGTGTTCTTCGGCACCCGAACGGAGCTGTATACGGGGTTGAAAAAATCAACATTACGGTTGGCGAACTTTTTGATGAAATTATTGGTTATACATGGAAAAACGGTGAGCCAGGCATAGTGTTTATAGACACCGTTAATAGTTCTAATCCGCTTCCAGGACTTGGCGTAATAGAAGCTTCTAATCCATGCGGTGAGCAATTCTTGCATTCTTATGACAATTGTAATCTTGGCTCTATTAATCTTGCAAAATTTGTTAAAGACGGGAAAGTTGACTATAGGAGGATTGCAAACGTTGCGCGGATTGCGGTTAGAATGACAGATAATGTTATAGATAGATTTGAATTCCCCGTTGAAAAAGTCACAGATATGGCAAGGAAAAACCGCCGTATCGGACTGGGAATTATGGGTTTTGCGGACATGCTTTATCAGTTGGGTATTAGTTATGATTCAAAGGATGGGATAAAAACCGCTGAAAAAGTTATGGGAACAATACAAAGAGCGGCACACAAGATGTCACAAATCCTTGCCGAAGAAAAGGGAGTATTCCCAAACTATAAAAAAAGCGTTTTCTTTAAACAGGAAAAAAAGATGAGAAATGCCGCGCTTACAACGGTGGCCCCAACCGGCTCTACGTCAATGATGCTTGATACCTCGTCGGGGATGGAGCCGAATTTTGCCTTAGCTTACATTAAGCAGGATAAAGACGGAGAACATTATCCATATCTCAATAAATATTTTGTAGACGAATTAAAAAAGAGAAACTTTAACAAAGAAAGAATTGAAATTATAATAAGGGAGGTTATGGAAACGGGCAGTATTCAGAATATTGACGACTTGCCGCAAGATATTAAAGACA
>CAJVWL010000066.1 GCA_913009745.1 uncultured bacterium
GGGTAAGATGATCGAGTGACAAGAAGTGGGGAGAAGGAGAACATAAAGAGAGTCCGAATTTTGTGAAACCCTTTATTAAATACTCAGTAATTTGTTTTGTCTTTTTTTTTTTAATGATACGGCGACCACCGAGATCTACACTCTTTCCCTACACGACGCTCTTCCGATCTCGGCCTCCTTGTATCTGGGCATATATACACCTCCTTCCCATAAAGACTCAAGTTTCCCGTACCAAGAATGCAATTTTATCTCCATGATGTCAACTCAACCGCAATTTCAGCCCATTAGAACTTTCGTGACGATCGTCACGAAAGTTCTAATGGATGTTTTTTTTGCGTTGAGTTGTTGGTGCTTTTTGCGCCTCACTAAATCGGCGATGCTGATTTAGGCGGTTGTTTTTTTTGCAAATTAACTCCTGAATTAATCCAGGTATTAATTCATGTATTAAAATTAATCGGTAATAAGTGATATATCCCTATATGCCCCTAATACTCTTAACGAGGGAAACAAACTCATTAATATAATCATCTGTAAAACATGACCGCACAGGCTTCGTGGCGCTAATATTATTTGTAACCATTATCTCTTCTCCGCAAGAATCAGCTACTCCGGGTCCATTAATTTCAACTATAGAAGCGCCTATGTTGGGAAGGTTTATATTAACAACCCCACTCAAAATAATTGATCCGGATATTCCCTCCGACTCAAGATACGCAATTCTATCCGTTTTATTAAGTAATTTTACATACGCCCACGCATCTGCTCCGTTATCGCTTAAACTTTCCTTGATTTGATTAAATCCCTCCACCGTTATGGGGAAACCAAGTACATCCCTATCACCTCCCGTCCACCTCCAGCCATTCGGTGTAATTTTAATTCGTGTTTTTGATTGAGTAAAAGATATGATATATGTCAGCTTAGATTCATACTTCGCATAATAATACCCGGTCCTATTCCCCCAAAAACCGCTGACACGACCCCAATTCTCCGGATAATCAAACGCAAGCCCTATCTCTTTATTGCTATATGTTAATGTTTTTTGATTCATGGCAGCGGGAGCTTTTTCTGTCTGAGAAACATTAGAATTAGAAACAAAAGACACAAGCTTGCCATACTCTACGCCAAGAAGAAATGCCACTAGCGGCAAAATAACAAAAAGCGTCATTGCGAGAGTTTTGGAAAACGGCGTTACGGTTGTGAATTTTTCTTTCAAAGTCATCTTGGGAATTTTTCGGGACAACGTCTCACCGTCAGATGATTCTGTCATATCCTACATATTATCATAAGCTGCATATACCGGCAAAAACTTCTTTGTTTAAGTAAATTAATTGCTAAAAACTAAACTTGGTGGTTGTCTTCATCTTCTTTTCTCTTTGGTATAAGTATAAATGCGCCGATACCAAACGAAATTATAATCAATCCGACTATCCATGGCACCTCTCTTCGTGGAATCGGATATTTTGTGCTGGTTGGCGTCTGTGGGGCAACGGCGGGAGAAAAGGGTTGAACGGCAAGCTGTAGCGGCGCAAAAAATTTAAATTGCTCGCTGTCAGCCTGACCAACTTTCGGGATTAGTGGATCCCAATCCCCGTTCTTTATCACCTCAACTGAATACATATCTCCCGGCAAATCTGCTGGTATTTTTAGGGCAGTATCAAAACTATCATCTCCTTGGCCGATTTTTACTATTCCAAGCATGATGCTTTTTCGCGGACCCTTCAAATAAATCTTATATTCGCCGCTCTTTAATCCATCACCGCTAACCGTTATCTCTTCTCCGGGCTCGGCAATAACCGGGGAGAAAGACAAAAATGGCATATTGTGAGCGTAGGCGGTTGAAATAAAAAGTTTATGCCTTGAGGCTGTCGGCGGAAATCCATCGGTTTGTTTAGTTGTAAACTGCACCGCATTCATACTCAAGGCAATAATGGCAATAGAAATTAATGCCCCAAAAATCATTGTCCGAATTCTCCGCCGTGGTGAAAGAAATGGCGAACGGTCGAATAAAGGAACCGCCGCCAATAAAGAGAAAAACAAAATTGGCCCCCAAAGCAGAGAGGTTATCCCGAAAACATCTTCCATCCCATATATCCATAAGAACATCCACGGAGGTTTTGTCAGCTCAATGCCGGCCAAACCGTTACTGCCTAAGGTTCTGGGGAAAATCAGGGCAATAAGCGAGATAAGCGCCAAAAGAATAAAAGACCACCCCCCAAGTCTTTTTAAATGCTCGCTGAAACGACTTTTTCCTTCTTTATCTGCTCCGCCGACAACGGCATCACGGTCGGCTTTAGGAGAGAGGCCATGCGCCTTTATCAAATAAAAATGCGCAGCAATAAAAATAATAAAAAGTATGGGTAGAATGGAAAT
>CAJVWL010000067.1 GCA_913009745.1 uncultured bacterium
ACCGACGAACACTGAAATCTTTGATCGATCACTACATGTCTAATTCCTCTTGTTATTGTTCTTTTCTTCGTTTTTCTTTTTTTTTTTAATGATACGGCGACCACCGAGATCTACACTCTTTCCCTACACGACGCTCTTCCGATCTAGAGGTTGTCCTCGGCGGGAAAAGATTCAATCTTACATTGGCCGAGATAATGAGTATTTATATGCACGGTCAAGCTAAATTTAATTTACTGGGTATGATAACAAGCGGTGTTGCTGTTAGAGATGGAGTTACGAATGTAGTTAGTAGAGTCAAGGGCGTTAGTATTGCCGAAATAGAAGCGATAGATAAGATTGTAAGGTCTAATCCAAAGGCGTTAAGACTTACGGAGATAGCCGCTGAGACATACGCCACTATATTCAAGGACAGAATAAATGAAGTGTCAATTGCTTTGAAGGGTATTAAAATTGCCCAGGAAGAAAATTACTGGCACATTCAAAGATACAGGGGGAAGGTGTGGCTTCCTGGGAGCGAAACATATAGAATTTCGTCATTAGAATCTGAAGGGCGGCTCCAGAAAAGGGAGGGCAGTGGTTATCCGATACGCATAAACGATTTCTTCTCGCAGACTTTTTCCGACCGACAGGCCATAAGTGAATATGTAGGAATGGCACAGGCATATCGAGCGGCTAAGACGTTATTAAATTATCGACCGTGGCAAGAGAAGATGGAACTTAAAGGTTATGGCGATGAAGTTGAAAAACTTGCTACTATTATTAAAAGAACTGAACAAATTGAAAAAGGTGATTATGACGTTATTTCAGGTTTCACGGGTAAGTTAATTCGTGGTCTTGTCCGTTCTGTGTTAGGCAATCCTGTCATTATGGCAAGTCAATATGTGTCAACGTATGGATATTTTACCGAAACGGACGGCAAATATATTAAAGCATTGAGATTTTTACCGTTCCAGAAAACGGTTGATAGATATTACAAGCATTGGACACGATATAGAACGAGGGTCAATGGTGTTGTTTCGTCCGTAGCTTTGCAAGAATTAACTAATTCAGATTACGCATTGAGAGTCCTTGCCCATAAAGTTGATTATGTCAATTTGATAATAACAGGTATCCATAAAGTTGACATTATGGCAATTACAGAGGCGGGAAGGATTACAGAAGCTGAAATGTCAGATGACAATCTTAGTGGTAAGGCAAAAAAATACTGGGACAGGGAAAATATAAAACCAAACACGTTGGAATTTGAATCAGACGAATACTGGGATGCTTTTAATAAAAGAGCGGATTATCTTGTTCGCAGAACGCAGCCAATGTTTGACAGAGAAAACCGGTCGATATTGACAGGTGCAGAAAACGGACTATCAAAGTCTTTTGTGTTATTCAGGTCTTATGTTGACCAACCTTTGAGAATGTTTGCAAGAAACCAAACGGCTTATAAAAACGGTCTAATCTCAAAAAAAGAATACGCTCAACAGGCGGGTATTATACTTGGCGGGCTTTATGGATATACGATGTTAAGACATTTTCTCGATAAGTTAATTTATAAAGACGATGATGATGTTTCAGATTTAATGCTCGAAATGATAATGTCGCCCGCTAAACTTCTTACTTTTGTCGGGTATCCTATTCAGCAATTATCCAAAAGAACTTTTGGTGTAATAAAAGGCGAAAGGAAATCGTTTTTCACGCCTGAATTTGATACTATTGCAACTTCATTTCTTGACTCTGTATTGAAAAATTCCGCAGAAATATCCACAGGAATAGGATATTTATTAAAAGGTGATGACGATATATTTCAGTCGGGGCCGAGGGACGGTGAATTAAAATCTGCGGCTTATATCTCTGATGGTGTCAAGGGGTTATTTATAGATATGCTTACACTTTTGGGAATACCAACAAGAACGGCGAGTAAAATATACGATGGATGGCTGGAAGACAACGAAGAAGTTTATAAACTTTAAGGACTAAAAAATGACAACCAAGAAAATCAAGGGGGCTATGGATGGCGAAGAATAACAACATTTGGCGGATAGTGAGTATGGTATTTTTAATAAGCATTACTCTTTTGGGGGCTGCTATTGCTTATGGCGTACTGAGTGAGCGTGTTATGAACAATACTGACGATATTGAACTAACCGCACAGGCGCAGAAAGAATTGGCCGACCGGACAGGTGAAAGTGAAAAGGTTATTATCAGAATGCAAACCGACATATCCTATATCAAAAAGGGTATCGACCGCATAGAAAAGAAGATAAGATCGGAAGAGCGTCGTGTAGGGAAAGAGGGTAGATCTCGGTGGTCGCCGTATCATTGAAAAAAAAAAAACATAAAAAACA
>CAJVWL010000068.1 GCA_913009745.1 uncultured bacterium
GTAATTGTTTCACGATAAGAAACTTGCGGTCTTCCAACGCTCGCCTCTACGCCAAATTCGCGCTTCATTCGCTCAACGAGCACTTCTAGGTGCAATTCACCCATTCCAGATATGATTGTCTCCCCAGTTTCTGAATCACCGCTTACACGAAAAGTTGGGTCCTCGTCAGACAGCTTTCTAAGCGCAACTCCCATTTTTTCCTGATCTACTTTTGTTTTTGGACTAATCCTTTGGTCAATAACAGGCTCAGGAAAGCTAATTTGTTCCAAGAGAATAGGATGAGCCGGGTCCGTTAGGGTGTCACCCGTCGTAGTGTCTTTAAGTCCAACCAAGGCTCCGATCTCACCTGCATACATTTCTTCTACTTCTTCTCTGTGGTTTGCGCGCATAAGAAGTATTCTGCCAACACGTTCCTTGGCATTTTTAACCGTATTTAAAATATATCCCCCTCTTTTCAGGATACCGGAATATACTCTAAAATATGTCAGCGTTCCAACATACGGATCCGCGGCAACTTTAAATGCGAGCGCGGTAAGCGGTTCATTGTCATCCGGAGCTCGTGTTACCTCCTTTCCTGTTTTAAGCTCTGTTCCGTTTACCGGAGGGAGGTCTTTCGGGGACGGGAAATAATCAATAACCGCATCAAGCATAAACTGAACACCTTTGTTTTTTAATGCAGAGCCGCAAAGCACTGGAATAAGCGAAACATCAATCGTAGCTTTTCTCAAAACCTCAATTAATTCATCAACGGATATATCGTCACCGTTTAAATACTTATTGGTTAGCGTTTCATCCATCTCTGCAATCTTCTCAATAAGCTGATGCCGTCTTGTTTCAACTTCCGACTTCATATCATCAGGGATTGGAACCTCAACAATACGCTCGCCAAGCTTACCCTCAAAAACAAACGCCTTCATTCTAATAAGGTCCACGACTCCCTTAAATTTATCTTCAAGCCCTATTGGAAGCTGAATTGGAATAGCGTTTGGCGTTAGTCTTTCCTTGATTGATGATAGGCTCTTTTCAAAACTTGCACCCGTTCTATCAAGTTTATTTATAAAGCATATACGTGGAACGTTATATTCATCCGCATAGTGCCAATTTGTCTCTGATTGCGGTTCTACTCCGGCAACACCATCAAAAACAACAACTGCCGCATCAAGAACTCGCAAGGAACGTTTTACTTCAACCGTAAAATCAATATGTCCGGGTGTATCAATTATATTAATCTGGTACTTAAACTTATCATCGCCATTGCGATATGTTGGCACCCAAAATACCGTTGTGGCAGCGGAGGTAATTGTAATACCTCGTTCTTTCTCCTGCTCCATCCAATCCATAACGGCTTCACCCTCATGAACTTCACCAATTTTATGCGCAATTCCAGTATAAAAAAGCACGCGCTCCGTAACGGTTGTCTTACCGGCATCAATGTGGGCAATGATCCCAATATCTCTTATTTTTTCTATTGGATACTTTCGGGGCATAATTAACAAAACTTATACTAATAGCTTATTGGGTTTTTATCGTCGCCTTGACCTTGCGAAGTGCGCAAAAGCACGATTTGCCTCTGCTATACGGTGGATATTCTGTTTCTTTTTAACCGCCTCTCCTTCATTTTTCGCAGCCGCAAGCAATTCACCGGCTAGTTTTTCTGCCATTGGCTTTCCCTTTTTGGCTTTTGCGGCTTCTATAATCCATCTACTCGCAAGGAAAAATTTTCTCTCTGGCCTAACTTCTATTGGTATTTGATAGTTTGCCCCTCCAACCCGCCTGGAGATTACCTCCATTGATGGGGTAACATTTTCAAGCGCCTCTTCAAAAACAATCATTGAGTCTTTCTTTGTCTCTTTGGTGACTATATCCATTGCACGATAAAGAACCTTTTCTGCTACAGATTTTTTGCCGTCTTCCATTATGTAGTTAATAAAACGGCCTATTGAAACGCTGTCGTGCAGTGCATCAGGTTTATGGTCTTTTTTATATACCCGCTTTCTTCTCATTTTATATTTATGTACGCGGCTTCTTTGTGCCGTATTTAGAACGTTTTTGTTTTCTATCCTCAACGCTTCCCGTATCAAGAACACCCCTTACAACGTGATAGCGAACTCCCGGAAGATCTTTTACTCTTCCTCCGCGAATCATTACAACGGAGTGCTCCTGCAGGTTATGCCCTTCTCCGGGAATGTAGGCCGTAACCTCCTGTCCGTTCGTAAGCCTAACACGAGCGACTTTTCTCAATGCCGAGTTTAGATCGGAAGAGCGTCGTGTAGGGAAAGAGTGTAGATCTCGGTGGTCGCCGTATCATTAAAAAAAAAAGAA
>CAJVWL010000069.1 GCA_913009745.1 uncultured bacterium
ATAATACTTCGTCACTATCTCTTTCGCAACTCCTCACATATTAAACAGTATGCTCCGTGACGGCTTCGATAAAAGTCCGTCTGCTTTGTTCTGCTGCAATCTTCGTCATTGCGACGTACAAACTCGTACGCCTCATTCCTCAGATTTTGCACGCCTTGCATCCAACTCTTTTCTCTTTGCCGTCAATTATGAAGAATGCTTCCTCGTCTTCTATCCAAATCTCATATTCTTATCTAACGTAGCCTGAAATTTATTTCGGGCAAAAAAATAAACGAGATGAATCTCGTTTTACTAAAATCTGTAACAGTTTGATTCCCTCGCCCCAACGAGCCTGCCTGTGCGTTGCACGCAGACAGGGGAGAGGGTTATAGGGGAGGGCATCTTCCAATTAGTTCCCTCGCCCCAACGAGGGAGAGGGTTAGGGTGAGGGGGATGATCATCATCCGGCGCTAACTCCCTGTCATATTCCGGCTTGGAGACTGTGTCGTAATTACATTTTGTCATCACTTGCCACTGAAAACGATGTAATTATCTTGCTATTTATATACTTTTATAGCTTACTTAAACATCCCGAACTTCACAATTACTATTGTGACACAGTCTCTTGACCGGAATATCCAGGAAACAGCAATAAATAAAACAGTAAACTTGGACAATGGAAAAAGCTGAATCTAACAATGATATTTGGCGTAATTGCAAAGGATATATATTATTCTGTATTTTTTTTGACAAAGTATTTTTTTTTATAATATAGTGTTGCTCTATATAGGTAGTGTAATTTTAATTGTGTAAACAATAAGAGGTGTAAAAAAGGAGCACCTTCCATTAAAATTGGATTTTGAAAGAAACAATTTTAATTAAAAGGAGGGCGCCCCTATGAAGTTTGAATTGATGTTATCAGAGGTAAAGGAATTAATCAATATGCTGTCAGAGTCACCGGTAAAGATATTTGATTATCTTCGGGGTAATATTCAGGAAGAATCTGGTAAATATTTGACAAAGTTAATGGAGATAGAGCTGACCGATTATTTAGGTCGGGGCAAATATTGTCGTGGTGAAGGTTCAGAGATGAATTACCGCAACGGCAGTTATTGCAGGCATTTTTGTTTGCGAGGTATTGGAGAAGTATCCTTAAAAGTTCCGCGTGACCGGAGTGGAAAATTTCATAGTCAAGTCATTCCCCGCAGCAAGCAATATGAGGCAAAGATAGCCGAGGATTTATCACTTATGTATCTTACTGGGATAAGTACGCGTACGCTGTCATTATTGAGCAAGCGTCTTATAGGCCGTAAGATTTCGCACAATGAGATAAGCAAAGCTAATAAAGAGCTTGGAGAAGCAGTGGAGAGTTGGCGCAATCGCGATTTAAGCGTTGAATCAATTAAGTATTTGTTTATAGACGGCGTTGTATTTAAGATGCGCTGTAATGGTGAGATTGTTAATGTTCCGGTATTGGTGGTGATAGGAGTACGTGAAGACGGGAGCAAGCTTGTAATAGGTTTGCAGTCAGGCGACAAGGAATCTGCATCAAGCTGGCGTGAATTTTTTAAGGATTTAAAAAACCGGGGGCTTGATTCATCAAAAGTCACACTCGGTATTATGGATGGCCTCAGAGGTCTTGAATCTGTTTTTAAAGAAGAATTCCCCAATGCAAGAGTACAACGCTGTCAGTTTCATGTTGCAAGAAATATTCTTGCTAAGGTTCCCTGTAAACTGAAAAAAACCGTAGCAGATGATCTACGGTCAATTTTTTACGCTTCTTCCCGGCAGAAGGCCAAGCAGTTTTATGAAGAATTTAAAAACAAATGGCAGCAAGAACTGCCATCAGCAGTAAAATCATTGAAACAGTCAATAGAGTCATGTCTTACATTTTTTGATTATCCCGAGGAAGAATGGATATCTTTAAGGACAACAAATATTATTGAACGGCTTAACAAAGAATTTAAAAGACGGACAAAACCAATGGAAATTGTAGCAGGAGAAAATGCCTGCTACCGGTTACTCGCTTTTATATCTTTAAAAATGGAAATAAGCTGGAGGACTACACCAATAGGAAAGGTGCTGCCTAATTTACCCTTTTATCAAATTTACACAAAATAGTTGACAGTACCGATCAGCGGATCAGACTTTTGATCCGCTGACAACCAATTGTTCAGGAAATAGCCTTGGCGGTCCCGACGATATTACTGTTACACAAGAACGGCGTCTTGCATATTTTCATATCGAACACACTGTATGGTGGTACAGATCGTGCTTTCTCTATCACAC
>CAJVWL010000070.1 GCA_913009745.1 uncultured bacterium
GCGCAATATATCAGATAACGATAGAATGATTTTGGAAAAAGAATTTATAGATATACAATCAACCCTTATTACCTAAAACTTTAGGCTTAGCAAGTTAAAGTTAATTGTGAATAGAACCTCGTCTCCGCTGCGCGATATGCCATTAAGCGGCAATTTTACATTACTGAATTGACTAACAGCATTAAGTCTATTTTTAAATTCTATTGCGGCAGCTTCGTCGTTGGCGGTCCCGTTAACCGTGATTGGCTGCGCCAAAGATTTAAATCCAAAATGGTTAATAACAACTTTGTCGCCGGCAAGCTTATACATTTTATCAATAAACTGAGAGAAAATCTGCCTTTGAGAACGAATAGCATTAAAAGTAACAATCATGCTATTAAATTCATTAGCCCTATTCTGCAAGACTTGCAATTCTGCGCTCTTGGGCGTACTTAGGACCGTCGCGCCTTTTTCAATAACTTTATTGGAAGCCTGTTTAAGGAATATGCTCGACACCAAGAATAGTACGAGTAAAAAACCGAATGTAGTAAAAAGAATATTGCGCCATGTTGCTATGAATTCCATTACCTGGTCTCTCCTAAAAGCCTCAATAGTTCCAATGCTGGCAAGATTAAGCTCTGCGTCTTTTGAGCGCGGGATACTCCCGCGAAACGCAGCGCCGGATGCAACACTTACGACTTGCGGACCGATAACCTTTATATTAAATCCGCTAAACTTTTTATTGTCGGATGTCACTTCAAGAATCTCTTTCTTTAACGCGGGAGAAACTACGATAATATCTTTAATATTCTCCTCGTTCCAATGGGTTGAGTGAAAATTTAACATCTTCTCTATCTCATCATTCAATTTTATTTTAAAACTTTGAGCAGATATAACCCTCTCATCGCCCTGTATCTCTTTCCACGGATACAAATAGTGAAAATTCGGCGCGCCATTTCTTGCTATTATAAAATTCATCCCCGATGTTGTTATTTCAATCACGAGGTACGGTTTTTGCGATACAATAATATTCTTTTTTATCATATCCCTAACAAGGCTAATGCTTGAAAACTCAACAGCGGCAACGGCAAACCCAGCTTTCTGCAGACTATTAACAAATGTGTCAACGATAGACCTTAGGGCAAAAACTCCCAAAATCTCAATTTGACCTTGTCCGCCGGTCTTATCATTATCTGTTTCCTGCCAGCTGTAGTAGGCGTCTTCTATATTGATGGGGGATATCATCTGCAAGTTTAGCTCTACCGCCTCGTCAACGTTTGCCTCCGCAACACCCGGAAGCTTGAAGGACTGCAGATACACATCGTTGATTGGAATACTCAAAACAACTTGTAAGATTTTACGCGGGTTTGAGGTAATCCTGTTGCGCATTTCCTTGAGCGCTTCAATAAATTGTTCCGTGTCAACCAACCTCCCGTTTTCTATGATTCCCGGGGGTAGGCGGAACGATGATTGAATAATTTTGCTATTTTTAAATTCAACAAACTGAACTGACGAATCCATAACTCTTAGTCCGCCGATAGGAGAATTGGAAGATAGTTTTCGCAACAAATAATCTATTTTAATGATTAGCTTGTTATTTTTTAATTTATTTAGAAAATCTTTCATGTTAAGCTTTTTTAAATCGCTACTTCTCTAAAAGACTGCATTCTTACTTCTCCATTTGCGGTTATAAGTTCCAGTTTTACTTCTATTTTCTTCTTGCGATTATCGGCTGTCCCAATGGAGTTAATCGTTATAACACTGCCAGTCTTTCCAATAGTAACATCTGCCGTACGTGAACCGATAACCACCTGATATGAGGCGGGACAATTAACCGCTCCCGGACAATCTTGAAAACGTATAACTCTCAAAATTGCATCTTCAGCGCCGCTATTCGCTGCACCGAGTGCTTCGGCTGACAAACGCTGTCCCAAATATGAATTCCCAAGAGCTATGGAAATAATGGAACTACCAATAGCAATCTCCAGTACGATTGAAGATATAAGCAGAACAATCGGAAGCGTTATAATCCCCTTAGATTCTTTAATTTTAAAAATATCAAACACCATATCTAATATTATATAAGATTATCACTGTACAAAATTTATTGTAATAGACGTAACCGTTGGCGTCGCCGAAGTGGTATCCAGATCGGAAGAGCGTCGTGTAGGGAAAGAGTGTAGATCTCGGTGGTCGCCGTATCATTAAAAAAAAAAAAAAAAGAGA
>CAJVWL010000071.1 GCA_913009745.1 uncultured bacterium
TTCAGCATGTCTTTTTTTTTAATGATACGGCGACCACCGAGATCTACCCTCTTTCCCTCCACGACGCTCTTCCGATCTCTGTGATTTTGCCGTAAAATTCAGCCCAGCTTCTATACGATAACGATATTTAAATTTCTCCGGCAACCTGTCCCATAGTTCACGCCTGAGCGCCCGCTCGCCCGAATTTAGCGCGAAGAGGGTTATGGCTTTCTGCATTGCGTTATTCCTTACGCCAACATACATATCATACTGCCCGTTTATAACGGGTTTTATAATCTCAGTAACAATTTTTGGTGTTAAGTTTTTTAAATCCGCGTCGCAAAAAAATAAAATATTGGCATCAGTTGAGTCAATGCCGCGCTGGAGAGAATAAGCCTTACCCATATTTTTATCGTTCTCCAACAACTTGATTTTGGCAAATTTTCGGACGTTTTCCGATGTATTGTCAGACGAGCCGTCGTTCACAACAATGATTTCGTCCAGAATCTCCGTCTCTGACAGAACCTTCAGGACGTTGCCTATGCGGCTGCCTTCATTGTAAGCAGGGATAATTGCGGCAATCTTATCTTTTTTAGTATTTTTTTTCATCTGATTTGATTTTAAGAAATCTACGATTTTTTTATATACATCAAACCTTTTCTCGCTAAAGAATATATTGTGGGCTTTCTCGTCAAAAATTGCCTTGCTGTGAGGTGCCTTAATTCTCTTTTCTACTTTCCTAAACGCTTCATAGTCACAAACGCGGTCATTCTTGGAATATATGGTAATTGTCGGGCACGTTATTTTTGGCAATGATTTTCTTAACTCGCGGTTGGCCTGTTTTACAATCTTAAGCCCTTTTGCGTGCGCTTCTTTATAGTGAAACGACCCTTCCCGTAATACCTTTTGCTCCTCCGGAATAATCTTTGGCCAATATTTTTTGAAATAGCCAAGCAGACCCAAGCCCGGAATATTGAAAGGAAATTTTAATTTATAGGGCAGACAAATATTAAAAACTCCCTGGACTGGGTACCGTGAGGCTAAAATAAGAGCCAGTTGAGCGCCGAAAGAAACGCCGCCGATAATTACCTCATCGTATTTCTCAACATCCCCCCTAAGCTCACCTTCCACTTCGCGGATAAAATCGCCAAACTCTAAGTCGTCCAAGTCTTCAATTTTCGTACCGTGCCCCGGCAAAAGCATTACCTTTACATCCGCCCCGCATGAATCGTGTAAATATTCCGGTAATCCGTTAAAGTCCGTCGGACTGCCGGTATAACCGTGAATCAAGAAATATAATTTTTTTGACCTAGATAATAAGTTTATTGGCTGAACCATATAAATTAGTTTTTTGCCAGATTATCGGCGCCGATCTTCGATAAAATACGGCTGTCATCTCAAGTTTAATCTAGTGGACCGTACCGGAGTCGAACCGGTGACCTCTTGTATGCCATACAAGCGCTCTGGCCAACTGAGCTAACGGCCCGAAGAGGATGTGGAGTACAAACTGAAAACTTATACCCGCATCAAGCGATGAACCGTTTTTACCTCTATTTATAGGATAGTACGGTCCGGGCAAGTTTGTCCAAGTCAAGTTACATTCTACCCAACTTTATTGAAAAATAAAGGCTCTCACTATAAGCTACCTAATATTCGGTGGGGTGGCTGAGCGGTTGAAGGCACCGGTCTTGCTCCCGATTTATTCAAGTATCATACTTGGTAATAAATCGCAGTCCGCCGTAGCATAGCGGCGGTGGGAAAACTGGTTAGCAAAGCGGAGGGGTGTCGGAGTGGTTTAACGGCGCAGTCTTGAAAACTGTTGGAGGTGAAAGCCTCACGTGGGTTCGAATCCCACCCCCTCCGCCTTGCTCGTAAGTTTTCTACCAGAGGTTGATTATTCTCGATAGTAATCAGAGATTTTGACCGGAGGAGAATCCCACCGCCAACAACATTTTTTATCTTGTCCTGAGTAAAATCGAAGGATCGAGGGACCGAAACGCCTGACCCTGGTGTATCATTAAGTGTTGATGGTAGGATTTGGATATGAGAAATGTTTTGGTTACTGGTGCGTCAACTGGTATAGGTAGAGCTACAGCGGTTGAATTTGCTAAAGAAGGGGTAAACATAGCTTTAGTTGCTAGGAGAAAGTCTGAT
>CAJVWL010000072.1 GCA_913009745.1 uncultured bacterium
GTGTCTTATGGGTATCCCGCATGATGCACACGATCACGACAACAACGCATTCAGA
Organism: uncultured bacterium; assembly: GCA_913009745.1. GTDB lineage: Bacteria > Patescibacteriota > Minisyncoccia > UBA6257 > Colwellbacteraceae > CAJVWL01. Next base: position 56 of record CAJVWL010000072.1, read on the forward strand.
CAATCCGAAGCATACGGCAAGTAAAAGGAGGTTAATGTGTTGAGGTATACTAAAACCTTCTTAGTAATGATTGCTATGGCCATCATTGCCACTGAAGCGGCCATCGTCCTTCTAGTAATTCACAGCACCGGCAACGACTTGGTGGCGTTGTCTATATTCTTACTGGAAGTCATGGGGGTGTGTTTACTGCTTAGCATAGGCTACTGGTCGCTAGACTATGTAGAAAACGCAATGGTCTTCATGAACGAAGCTCGGGACGAACCAGTTGCACGTGTATGCAATGAACCGCTCCGGAAATTGGCTGATGTCATTGATTTGGAGCTATACAAGAGGAGGAAGGTGCAATGATACGCATAGCCATATTCAAACTCGTAGCCGGTATAGCCGGCGCGCTGTTCGTAGGCGCATTAATGGCTATACTCACCTACGAAGATGGTGGAACGCCGGCAAGCATCGCGGACTTCATAGTCCTGATTATTGCTGTTGCCGTAGGCTTTTGGCTTGCATTCCTTTACGCAAGCACACTAGTCAACTCGTGGGACAGAAGGATGCTGTTTACAGAGCAAACTGATTCATTCGGAGAACGGATTGTTTCAGACGCCACGGCCGCCAGATACCGCATGAAACCGCTTGTCGGAGTCAAACGGTGGCTTATGGCTTCAGCGGAAGAACAAGGAGGAGGAAACAAGAAATAGCCCCAACGGCAAAGCCCGCGGGGCTTTGTCACAGCGCTAAATAATCAATAATTCAAATCAGTAAATTGATTAAGAAAACTGTATACGTTTACTAATCAGCCTCTTTCTGTTTTTATAAACGAGTTCTGCTTGTCCAATAATTCTCTTTTCCTCTTCCTTGTTATCTCTTTTTAGAAAATCTTCATAGAAGGTCAAAAATCTGCCTAGATATAACGACCTTATATATCTTGCTCTTTTTGCCGGAGATATATCTGATTTACCAACAAACGAATACAAAATTTCTACCCACATATCGGGCTTTATATAAAGAATAGAATTTTCCCTAAATGACTTTATTAGAGAATTAAACAACTCCTTACCCAAAACCTTTTTAATACCCGCCTTATCTTTACTAAACTCGCCAACGGCTGAGCGATTCAAGCTCTTATAATCAAGGCTTACTCTAGGAAAGCTCGTAGTACGGCTATCTCTAAAAAATATCGCCGGCTTTCGCATTCTCAATGCGTTATCCCAAAACGAGCGATGCGTGTCAAGCGCAGAAAAAACAGCCGTGGCAATTTCATCAAACATACCACCAAGTTTTTTCTCGTTCCTTTTGTGCTCTTTAATACCCAAATATGTTTCGGCTATTTTAAGCTCGCCGAATATACTACTCATTGTTACGAAGGCATCTATGCCAAATTTCTCCGCGCAAAGCGGCCAGTCTCTATTATATGCCCTATCAACCGCCTTCCTTGAAAGACCAACTTCTCCCGCAAGGGGCTGACGAATATCAATGCCCAAAATTCCGCGTACTATTGGATATGCAAAATGATCTGTTATGGAGCCGTCATATTCGTCTCTATTGTATATGGGAAAAATATGGTCAAATCCTTTCAATATTGGAGTTATAAGATTTCTTGTCCAACGCGGAGTTAAACTGGTCACATCACCATCAACGGTCATTAATACTTCTGCGCTATCGGTATCAAGAAAAAACTCATACAACTTTTTTAAATTCGCGCCTTTTCCAAGCGCTCCCTGTATGTGGCACTTCGGAGATTTTGTTTTAGCGGAAAGAAACGCTTTGCGCGTATGATCTATTGACCCGCTATCAACGTTAACTATAAGCGTCTTTTTATCCGGAAAGTATTTTTGCAAACCTTGGTCAATTGTTTTTACAAGCGCTCCTATGTTGTCCGCTTCGTTATATGACGGTATGCCTATTATAATTTCAGGCCTACGGGGAAGTATCCTCGGGGTTCGTATTTTTGATGCACGAATTTTGTCTTTAAATTTTACTCGCATATCCATAATACAT